>NZ_JBSVWN010000012.1:0-122029 GCF_054071325.1 Pseudomonas sp. SDO5215_S409
CAGCTCTTTGGGGATTTTGGGCAGGTCACGCAAGGGTTTCTTTTTGGTTGGCATATATGCACCTCTTACTCATGTTATGCCCGAACACAAAATTTCTGACACCCTCCAGGCCTTACGCCCGATGACAAACGGTTTGATCGCTCTTTCGGCCGCATTGTTGTCGAATGGGCGGGTCACTGACCGCATCGTGGCCGCCCCGCAACGACAGCTGGTCAGCCAGACCCAGCGGGTTGTCCCAGTCCAGGTTCGCGCCCCATTGCTGCTCGCCGGTGCTGCGCTGGCCGCCGTTGTGCCGCGACAGGCCGACACGCCAGGGCTTTTGCGCCGTGTTCTTGACCAGGACTTCACTGCCGCCCACGGCTTTGCCCGGTGCCAGTTCCATTTGCGCCTGGTTCGACGGCAGGCGGTTGAGCTGATCGACCATCTGCTCGATTTCGCGCAGGTTAAGCAGCTCCCCGGTCTTGCCTGGAAAACTCATGGCCAATTGACGGTCGGTGATGCCGCTGCCCTCGGCCCCCTTCAAACCTTCGAGCTTGCCTTCAACCACCTGGATTTTGAGAGTGCCGCTGGAAAGGTCTTGCTGAGGCAGGTAAGCGCGGCTGGTCACCAGGCCTTTGGCGAGGTAACGGTCGGTGATGACCTTGAGTACTTCATTGAGTTGCGGCACGCCCAGGCATTGGCCGATGTAGGGCTGGACCAACTCGTGGCGTTCGGTTTCCGAGAGCGCGTCGGCACCCACGAGTTCGATGGTTTTGATGGGGAAGCAGCGAGTGTCGACCGGTGCCACTGGAGTTGCTGGCGCGGCTGTTTTGCCAGGCAGCTCTTTGAGCTCTTCGAGGCGGCGCTGCTGCTCTTCAAGCAGACGGTCCTGCCGATCACGAATCAGGTCGGTGATACCCGGAGTGCTCTGTGGGGGGGCTGCTTGAGCGCCGCCGGCTGCGCCCAGGCAAAAAAAAGCGGACAACAGGCAGAGCCTGGTCCGACGTAGCAAATGCCACATTTAATAGATCCCTCTACATGGCACCGAGCCATTATTGAGCGGCGATCATAGGGTGGCGATATAGTGGCGTCAATTAAATGTATAAATTTGTTTCATAGTGGATACAGAGCGTGTTCTCCTGAACCGCGGGGCTTAGAAACGGCTTCATGCCGCTTACGCTGCGCGCTGTGCTCCCCCTGGAAAAATCCAAGGCAAAAAAAAAGCCTGCATCTCTGCAGGCTTTTCTCTATCTGGCTCCACGACCTGGACTCGAACCAGGGACCCAATGATTAACAGTCATTTGCTCTACCAACTGAGCTATCGCGGAATGCGGCGTATCTTACTGATTAAAAAGGGGAAGTCAAGCAGCACATGACTACGTGGGCAGCGGTTCGTGCATTTCCTTCGCAAGGTCCAGCCAGGCACGCGCCGCGGGGGGCAGGTGTGCGCTGGCGCGCCAGGCCAGGGAGATGTGCCAGTCGGTGTGGGGTTCGTCCAGTTCGATCAGCACAATGCCCGGGTGTTGATGCTTTTGCGCGAGCATGCGCGGTAGAAACGCCACGCCCAGGCCTGCCGACACCAAGTCCACGATAAAGTCGATCTGGCCGCTGCGCGCGGTCACGCGGGGGGCGACGCCTTTTTTCTCGCACGCGGCCATGATGATGGCGTTCAGCGCAAAGCCCACCTCAAACAATATGAACGGCGAGTCGGCCAACGCGGTGAAATCCACGCGCTTGCGCCGGGCCAGTGGATGGTCCACGGGCATCACCACCACCAGCGGCTCCTTGCGCACTTCTTGATGATCGAACGCGTCGCTCACCGGCAGCAGTAACGCCGCCAGGTCGACCTCGCCCGCTTCCAGGCATTCGCGCAGGCGTTTGCTGCCGTATTCGATCAGTTCGATGTCGATGTTGGGGTAGCGGCTGCGGTAGGTCGCGAACATCGCCGCAAACAATACGCCGCACCCTACCGGCGGCAAGCCCAAGCGCAAGGTGCCGCGCTTGAGGCCGCGCAGGTCGTTGATCTCGGCTATCAGGTCGCTGCGCTCGGCCAGCAGCACCAACGCACGGCGGTAGGCGATTTCGCCAGCGGCTGTCAGTTCGCTGCGATGGCCGAGGCGGTTGAACAGGGGCGTACCCAGTTCTTCTTCCAGGGTCTTGACCGCCTTGCTCACGGTGGACTGGGTCAATGACACCACTTCTGCCGCCTGGGAGAACCCGCCCTGGCGGACCACTTCGACAAACGCGCGCAATGTTCTGAGGTTCATAAGTATTCCAATTGCGACTTATAACAAGAAATAAAAGTTGTTTTTATCATACTCAAGGATTGCCTATCGTGGCCCTGCCTCAGCGACACCGCCGAGCCCCCTAGCCTTTCAGGAATCATCACCATGATCATTTCATCCGCCTCGGATTACCGCGAAGCCGCCAAACGCAAATTGCCACGTTTTCTGTTCGATTACATCGACGGTGGCGCCTATGCCGAACACACCCTGCGCGCCAACGGCGCAGACCTCGCAGGCATCAGCCTGCGCCAACGTGTGTTGCGCAATGTCGAACACCTGAGCCTCAAGACCACGTTGTTCGGCAAGCCTCAAGAGTTGCCGATCATTTTGAGCCCGGTGGGCCTGACCGGCATGTATGCCCGGCGCGGTGAAGTGCAAGCGGCCATGGCGGCGGCCAACAAGGGTATCCCGTATTGCTTGTCGACGGTGTCGGTGTGTTCGATCGAGGAAGTCTCGTCCCAAAGCCCGCAGTCGATCTGGTTCCAGCTCTACGTGCTCAAAGACCGTGGTTTTATGCGCAACGCCCTGGAACGCGCCCAGGCGGCGGGCGTCACCACGCTGGTGTTTACCGTGGACATGCCCACGCCCGGCGCCCGTTACCGTGATGCCCACTCCGGCATGTCCGGCCCGTTCGCTGCGTCCCGGCGCATTCTGCAAGCCACCACCAAACCGGACTGGGCCTTTAACGTCGGCATTCTCGGCCGGCCGCACGACTTGGGCAATATTTCCAAATACTTGGGCAAGGCCACCACGCTTGAAGACTACGTGGGTTGGTTGGGCAATAACTTCGACCCCTCGATCAGTTGGAAAGACCTGGAATGGATCCGCGAATTCTGGAAAGGCTCGATGATCATCAAGGGCATTCTCGACCCGCAGGATGCCAAGGACGCGGTGAGTTTCGGGGCTGACGGGATTGTTGTCTCCAACCACGGCGGCCGCCAACTCGACGGCGTGCTGTCCACCGCCAAGGCGCTGCCCCCGATTGCGCAACAAGTGGGCGATGACCTGACGGTGCTGGTGGACTCGGGCATTCGTTCGGGGCTGGACGTGGTGCGCATGCTTGCCTTGGGCGCCAAGGGCTGCCTGTTGGGCCGCTCGACGGTGTACGCACTCGCTGCCGACGGCCAGCGCGGGGTGGAAAACATGCTGGATATTTTCGCCCAGGAAATGCGCGTGGCGATGACGCTGACGGGGGTGACGTCGATTGATCAGATCGACCGCACCGCCCTGGCCAACGTTGATGTTTAACGCCCCGGCCATGACCCGCATGCGGCTCTCCCAGGCCTCTGAAAACCTGCGCCGCGTGCCCGTGGGCTACGCGGTGTGCGGAGGCATCGTGTGCACCGCCCCCGCGCTGTTGGCGGCGGGTTTGCACGACCCGTTGTTCAGTTGGTCGGCGATTGCGGCGTTCTGGAGCTACCTGTCGCTCCCCGCCGCCAAGGCCACGGCGCGCGGCGCGTTCGGCCTGTGTTTTGGGGTGGTGGGCGCCCTGGCCTCCGGGCTCGGTGCCTGGACGGTGGCTTGGCCAGACCTGGCTATTGTCCTGGTGGCGTTGTTCGGGTTTGCCGGGGCCTACGCCCAGGTGTGTGGTAAAACCATCGGTTTTCCCGCGTTGCTGGTGGCCACCGCCTTTGCCGTCTCCACCGCGTTTGCAGGCAAGGATTTCGCCCACGGCCTGAACTACGCTCGCTACTTTCTCTACGGCAACCTGTGGGCCACCGGCATCGGGCTGCTGTTTCAACGGCCCGTGGTCGATGCGCACACACGCTTGCGGGTATGGGCGGTGCTGAAGGAGCACTTCACGCCCACTTCCCACGCGTTTCTGCACGGTTTGCGGGTGGCGATGGCCGGTGCGCTGTCGGTGGGGCTGGTGCAGGTGTGGTCCCTGGACCACGGTTACTGGATGATCCTGACGGTGTTTCTGATCTTGCAACCCCACGTCGTCAGCACCTTGAAAACTTCGCTGGAGCGTGTCGGCGGCACGGTGTTGGGAGGCTTGATTGCGGCAGCGTTAGGCCATGTCATCCACGATCCGCTGTGGCTCGCCGCGTTGGTCCTGCCGATCTCGATCGGCACCCTGGCAGGACGCGCCATCAGCTATGTCGCCTACATGTTGTTTCTCACTCCCCATTTCATTCTGGTGGAGCAGTTGGCTCAACCCGGTGGCTCGGAGGTTGGCCTGACGCTGCTGCGGTTGTTCAACAGCGTGGGCGGTGCCTTGTTGGCGGTAGGCATTTCGCTGCTGGTGTGCCCTCGGTGGCGGCCACTGGCCCCAAAAACCCAGGCAGGCCCAGGTTTATAAGACGTGCGGCAGTCATTGCCCCGCGCAAACCCGGCTAAACTGTAGAACAGTCCTACGGAACTGAAGGAACAGTATTACGCTCTCAAAAGCCTGTAAGACAGAGCCACCTGCTTAGAGGCCCGCTGATGAAAACACCCACCCAGACCAACGCAATTGACTTTGACAGCGCCAAATTGCAACGCCTGGGCTTTGGACAGCCTTCCCTCCTCACGCGACGCCCCGCCACAGTGGCTCAGCTTCGCCAGCAACTGAGCCTGCTGCTGCAAACCAGCCTTGAACCGGAGCGCATCCTGGGTGTGTTCTTTCGCGAAATCCAACGCCTGGTGCCATTGGACGCCCTGCACTACCGGCACGACGGCAGCGATTTGCGCCTGGAGTTCGGCCATCGCGGCCATCATTCAGTCAGCTATGCGCTTAGCCATGAGGGCGAACACTTGGGCGAACTGGTGTTTCGGCGCAATCAACGTTTTATAGAAGACGAGTTGACCAAGCTCGAAACCCTGCTGGCCACCTTGCTGTACCCCATGCGCAACGCCCTGCTCTACCGCGCGGCCACCCGCAGCGCGCAGTGTGATCCGCTCACGCAAACCGGCAACCGCATCGCGATGGACCAGGCCCTGCAACGGGAAATAGAGATGTCACGGCGGCATGTGCAACCCCTGTCGTTGCTGATGCTCGACATCGATCACTTCAAGCACATCAACGACACCTACGGTCACGCCGTGGGCGACCAGGTGCTAAAAGCCGTTGCCACGGCGATCAAGAATCAACTGCGCAATGTCGACATGGTGTTTCGGTTCGGCGGGGAAGAGTTTCTGATTTTGCTCTCCAACACGGGCCGCGAGGCGGCATCGATGGTCGGCGAGCGCCTGCGTCAGGCGGCGCAGGCCCAGAATTATCGGGCGGATGAAGTGCAGATCGAATTGACGGTCAGCCTGGGCTGCGCCACGTTGCTGGCGGCAGAGTCGGCCGAAAGCCTGTTGCGCCGGGCGGACAATGCGCTGTACGTGGCCAAGCGCGAAGGTCGCAACCGCTTGGCAATGGCGGGTTGAGCCCGCCATTGCCAGGCTGGCTCAGGCCTCGCTGGCGACTAGCACCGGCTGCTTGCCGGGGCTCGCCGAGGCTTTTTCCAACTGCATGCAACGCTCCAGGAACAGGAACATGTAGTCATAGCTTTTGCACACGGCCTGGCGCAACTCCACCTGCAACGCCTTGCTCGGGTTGTTCCCGGCCAGGGTGCAGATGATTTCCAGGGCTTCCCATGGGTGCGCATCATCGTACTGGGCGTGCATCTTCAGCCATTTCATGGCGCGCTTGCGCTCTTCTTCGGGGAACGCCGCGGCGTACACGCCGGTGGAACACACCACCGCGGACCACTCGCCCGTGGCCCCTTCAATGGCATAGTTAGTGGCGGCAATGGCCACGATCAGCGAATCGGACGAGCTGGTGTGCCAGCACCAGTGGCTCAGCGCGTGCAGCTCAGGCGGCACGTTCTGCGCCTGCAGCTCCTCCAGGCTGACGCCATGGGCGCGGGCCCAATGCACCCAATAATCGGCATGGTTGAGCTCCACGCGAATATTGCGCATCAGCCAGCGGCGCGCCATGTCTTCTCCAGGATGGCGGGCAAATTTGGTCTTGGTCAGGTTCTGTGCCATGTACAAGGCAAACTGTTCAACCACCGGCCAACCACCAATCACGTAGTGACGCATCGTGGCAGCGCTGAGCTTATTGTCGCGCATGCGCTGGTACAGCTCATGCTCTACAACGCGGCGCTTGCTCTCGCTACAGTCCTGGATGAGCTGTTGCGCCCAGGCAGGGTAACTGGAGGCTTCCATAAGCGGGCCGGTTCTGTTGAATGTATCGATCACTGTCTAGCTCCTTTTGATGTGATTGGGTACAGACCAGAAAGTGTTTCACCGGAATGTGCCGGGCGCCTTGAACAACAAGGGTCGCGGCCGCACAGGTCGACGCAACAGGCTGTCATGGGTAAACAACTGCGGTCGTTCGATCAGGTAACCCTGAGCGTAGTCCACGCCAATCTCGAGCAAGGCCTGCTCGATTTGAGGGGTCTCGACAAACTCTGCAATTGTGCGCTTACCCATCACGTGGCCGATGTGATTGATCACTTCAACCATCGCGCGGTTAATCGGGTCGTCCAGCATATCCTTTACGAAACTTCCATCGATCTTCAGGAAGTCTACAGGTAAATGTTTAAGATACGCGAACGAAGACATTCCGGCGCAAAAGTCATCCAGAGAGAAGTGGCACCCTAACTCTTTGAGCTCATTGATAAAGCGAATGGCACTGCCCAAATTGGCAATGGCGCTGGTTTCGGTAATTTCAAAACAAATTGTGTGAGGCGGTATCCCGTAGGCGCTGAACTGCTCGCGCAGGAACCCCAAAAAGTCCTCGTCGCCAATGGTCGTGCCCGACAGATTGATCGCACACATGGCCATCGACTGCCCCGGGTGCTCCTGCAAGCAACTGGCGATGATCTTGAACACGTTTTCGACCACCCAGCGGTCCAGCGAGGTCATCAGCCCGTAGCGCTCGGCCGCCGGGATAAAGCTGTCGGGGAGAATGATCCGCCCGGCCTCATCGTGCAGCCGCAGCAGGATCTCGACATGCCCGCCCCCCGGTTCGGTGTGCCCCAGCGCAGCGATTTCCTGGGCGTACAGGCAAAACCGGTCCTCCTCCAGGGCCATGTGCAAGCGCTGTACCCAGGCCATCTCGCCAAACCGCAGGGACAGTTCCGAGTCATCGGCGTGATAGACCTGCACCCGGTTGCGGCCTTTTTCCTTGGCCATGTAACACGCCATGTCGGCGGCCCGCAGCGAGGTTTCGAGCGTGGTCGGGGCTTGTGTGATGTGGACCAGGCCGATACTCACGGTGGTGACAAAAGGCCGGCCTTTCCATACAAAATGCAGGCTTTGCACGGTCCGACGCAGGCTCTCGGCGATTTTTTCGGCCACCGGCGCCGGGCAATTTTCCAGGAGGATGCCAAACTCGTCGCCCCCCAGCCGAGCCAGGGTGTCGCCCTCACGCAGGTCGGACTGCAACAGCGCACAGATATGCCGGAGCAATTCGTCCCCGGCGGCATGCCCGCACGTGTCATTGACCAGCTTGAACTGGTCGAGGTCCAGAAACATCAAGGCATGGTGCCCGGCGCGGTGGCGCCCCACGTTCTGCAACGCCTGCTCCAGGCGGTACTCGAATTCGCGGCGGTTGGCCAGGCCAGTCAGGGCATCGTGCGTTGCCTGCCACGACAGGTTGGCGATGTATTGACGCTCTTGCGTCATGTCATGCAACACCAGCACCGCGCCGCTGACCTTGCCCGCACTGCGGATCGGCGCGCCCACCAGCGTCACCGACACCGTGGTGCCGTCCAGCCGCTGGATCAGCTTGGAATGCTCACTGCCACCGCCGAGCTGGCCCGCCAGGATACGCTCGATCAGGTTGAACCCTTCGGCCTGGGCATTTTCATCCAGCAGATTAAACAGCGTAGCCAGTGGCAAGCCATGGGCCTGGGAGGCTTTCCAGTGGGTGAGGGCTTCGGCTGCCGGGTTCATGTAGGCAATGGAGCCCTCGACATCGGTGGTGATCACCCCGTCGCCAATCGATTCCAGGGTGATCTGCGCCCGCTCCTTCTCCACCTGCAGCGCGTCGGCGAAGGCATGCCGCTGGGCCAGCAGCTTATGGGTACGCAACAGCGCCAACACAATCAGGCCCAGCGCCGTGGCCAGGTTGGTGATCAGCAACAGGTTCAACACCATCCGCGAGCCTTCGCCCAGCGCGTCGCTGAACGCCTTGGCCGCAGGCGTTACCCCGTCGTTGATCGCAAAAATGCGCGCTTTCCAGCCATGCACCTGCGCGGCGCTCGCTTGATTGGCAAGAATGGAGCGGTGCATCTCCTGCGCCAGGTCATCGAGTTGCGCCAGGTACGCGTCGCCGACCGTCCATTGCTCGATGGCCGTTTCCAGGTAACTGAAGTGGCGAAAGTTGAGGTACAGCCAGATCAGGCTTGAAACATCGTCACGGTGGTTCCCGCCCTTGAGGATGCCCGCGCGCGCGGCCGCAAGGTCCGGGGTGGGCTGGTCCAGGGCCAGCCGCAGTTCGTGCCCGCCCTGGGGCACGGCGATGGCGCTGCTGTATTTGAGGAACGTGGCTTCGTCGCGGTTATCGGCGTACAGGTTCAAGTAGTAGATGGCGTCCTTCTGGCCCTTGGACCACAGGCTCTCGCCCGCCACATAGCCGCGCACCGCCGAGAGCACGTAAAGACTGACGCAGCCCAACAATGCCTGGAACAGCACGACAGCGATAAAAGGCCAGACGATGCCCAATAACCGCGGGGTTCCGAGAGTCCGCTTCTGCTTCATGAGGCCCCTTGCACATGCACCGCCAAATACGCACGCGAGTGATACCCGCTCCCAAGAGCAACGCCCGGTCAAGTCAACGCACTTGTTGCAGATGTCCGTAAAGCTTTGCATACAGACCGCCATCAGCGATCAACTGCTGGTGGTCGCCATCTTCGGCGATATGCCCACCATCAAACACTAACACCCGGTCAGCCTGTTTTACCGCCGACAGTCGGTGAGCGATGATCAGTGTAGTACGACCGCTGAGAAACCGCGCCAATGCCTGGTGCAGGTTGTACTCGGTGGCGGCGTCCAGCGCCGAGGTGGCCTCGTCCAGAATCACCACCTTGGGCTCGGCCAGCACCATGCGCGCAATGGCCAGGCGCTGGCGCTGCCCGCCGGAAAACCGCACGCCGGAGCGCCCTACCACGCTGTCCAGGCCCATGGGCAAGGCCCTGACGGTGGCGTCCAATTGAGCAATTTCCAGCGCCTGCCAGCACGCCTGGTCACTGCGCTCGCGCCCCATGGTCAGGTTGGCGCGCACGGTGTCGTTAAACAGCGCCGGGTGCTGCAACACCACCGCAACGTTTTCGCGGATCGTTTCCAGGCCGATCTCCGGCTGGGTGGCACCGCCAAAACGAATACTGCCCGCCTGCGGCGTATAAAGGCCGAGCAACAGCTGCACCAGCGTACTTTTACCGCCGCCACTGGCGCCTACGATGGCGACCTTTTCACCGGGCGCAATCGTCAGGTCCAGTTGATTGAGCACCAGGTCCTCGCCATAACCGAAGTTCAGGCCGCTGACCTCAATCCCCACCGTCTGGCGCCCGCGAAACGGGTCCTGGCCCCCGGCGTATTGCGGCTCGTCCGCCCGCGCCAGCAGCTCGTTGATACGCGTCACCGCCCCGCCAGCCGCGTAATAGGCGTATTGCAGGTTCAGCAGTTGCTCCACCGGGCCGATCATGAACCACAGGTAGCTGAACACCGCGAGCATCTGGCCGATGGACAGGTCGGAAAACAGCACCGTGAGCATCGCCGCCGCGCGAAAAATATCGATGCCGAACTGGAACAACAAACCGCTGGCCCGGCTGGAGGCATCGCTTTTCCACTGAGAATTGACCGCAAAGTCGCGCACCTCACGCGCCCGCAGGCTTAAACGGCCGAGGAAAAAGCCCTGGCGGTTGCCGGCGCGCACTTCCTGGATGGCGTCCAGGGTTTCGGTCAGGGCCTGGGTAAACCGTGAGGTGCTGTCGTTTTCCAGCTTTTTGAGGTGCTTGATCCGCTTGCCCAATTGCACCGTGGCGTAGATCACCAAGGGGTTGAACAGCAGGATCAACAACGCCAGCTGCCAGTGCATCCACACCAGAATCGCCGAGGTGCCCACCAGCGTCAGCATCGCCACCAGGAAGCGGCTCAGGGTTTCACCGACGAACTTGTCCAGCGTGTCCAGGTCGGTGACCAGGTGCGTGGTGACCGTGCCGCTGCCCAGGCTTTCGTATTCGCCCAGGGAAATGCGCTTGAGCCGCTCGATCAGCCGCACGCGAAGGCGATAGACGATGTCTTTGGCCAGCCGCGCAAACAGCCGCGCCTGCAACACGTTGAACACCAGCGCCCCGCAGCGTAGCAGTAACGTCACCAGCAGCATCAGGCCGATGTAGCCCGCCGCCTTCTGCCACCCCAGCGGCAACGCGTGGTTCATCACTTTTAACGCCGCATCGCCCCGCCCCAGCAGGACTTCGTCCACCAGCAGCGGTAATAGCAACGGGATCGGCACGCTGCACAGGGTCGCCAGCACGGCGACGCCATTGGCGATCCAGAGGGAGGATTTATGGCCCAGGGCCAGGCGGCGGACTTCGGCCCAGGTCAGGCGGTCCGGGCGCGGGGGCTGTTTGACGCGGTCCGGCTGGTCATGCACAGGCGGCTCGCTCCAGCCACCGTGCGAGCAACGGCGACAGCTCGGACAGCGGCTGGTAGCCATTGGTCAGCAAGGCCAATTGGCCGTTGCGCTCGGCCAGCAGGGTCGGAAACCCGGCGATGCCCAGGTCTTGCACCCAGGTGAAGTCCGCTGCGGTGGCCGCATGCTGATCGGCGCGGTCAAACGCCTCGGCAAACTCGATACGCGGCACCCCGGCTTTTTCGGCCAACTCCACCAACACATCCGCCCGGGTCACGTCGCGCCCTTCGACATAAAACGCGTGCTGGATCAGCCCCAACAGTGTCCACGCAAGGTTCGGCGCCAGACTGCGCGCCGTGACCAGCGCACGGCATGCAGGCTCAGTGTCGTAGACAAAACCGTCGGGCAACGCGCCCTCCTGCTTGAACGGCTGGCCGGTGGCCTGGGTGACCGCCTGCCAGTGTTCCAGAATGTAGCGCCGGGTGGTCGGCTCCAGCGCCGCACCGCTGCCGGTGCGCAGGCCGCCCACCACCAGGTGCAGTTCCACCCCCGCCGCGCGGGCCTGCTCAACCAAGGCATTGGCCACCGGGGCAAAGCCCCAGCACCAGGAACACATCGGGTCCATTACATAGAGCAGGCGCGCGGACATGGCTCAGGCCTCGGGAGATGGTTGCTTGTAGTTGTAGCCAATCGGGTGCGGCAGGTTGCGGGCCTTGGCCAGCTCGATCTGTTTTTGCCGGTCGGTTGCGCTACGGCGGGTTTTCTCCGCCAGCGTATCCCAGCAATGTGGACAACTGATGCCCGGTACGTAGTGTTCGGATGCCCGGTCTTGGATGCTCACCGGCGTGCGGCACGCATGGCATTGATCGTAGTCGCCTTCGCTCAGGTCGTGGCGCACGGTCACGCGGTTGTCGAACACAAAGCAGTCGCCCTGCCACTTGGTTTCTTCCTGCGGCACCTCTTCCAGGTACTTGAGGATGCCGCCCTTGAGGTGATAGACCTCCTCGAACCCTTCGCCGAGCATGTAGCTGGAGGCTTTCTCGCAGCGGATGCCGCCCGTGCAGAACATGGCGACTTTCTTGTGCTTGGCCGGGTCGAAGTGGGCTTTGATGTAGTCAGGAAATTCGCGAAAACTGGTGGTTTTCGGGTCGATCGCGCCTTCAAAGGTGCCAATCGACACTTCGTAGTCGTTACGGGTGTCGATCAACAGCACCTCAGGATCGCTGATCAGCGCGTTCCAGTCCTGGGGTTCTACGTAGGTGCCGACCTTTTTGTTGGGGTCAACGCCGTCGACGCCCAGGGTCACGATCTCTTTCTTGAGCTTGACCTTGGTGCGGTAGAACGGCTGCTCGTCGCAGTAGGATTCTTTGTGGTCCAGGTCGACCATGCGCGGGTCGTTCTTGAGCCAGGCGATCAGACCGTCGATGCCTTCGCGGCTGCCGGACACGGTGCCGTTGATGCCTTCTTCGGCGATCAGCAAGGTGCCTTTGATGCCGTTCTCGACCATGGCATTGAGCAGGGGTTCGCGCAGGGCGACGTAATCTTCAAGGGTGACGAACTTATACAGTGCCGCCACGACAATCGGGTGTGTCATGGGTATGTCTCCAGGTGGCTACCCTCGTAAAGGGTGAACCGGATGCAAAAAAAACGCGCCGACTCAGCGGCGCGTTGCGGATTCTAGCAAATGACCGAAGTCATAAACACTAGTCATGTCCGCCAGCGCAGGTCGGCGAGGCCGGGGCTGCGTCGATTTTCGCCCATTCTTGCGGCGTGTAAGTGTGCAGCGCCAGCGCATGGAACTCGCCCATCAGGTCACCCAGGGTGGCGTAAACCGTCTGGTGGCGCTTGACGCGGCCCAGCCCCTCGAACTGCTCGCTGACCAGCACGGCCTTGAAGTGGGTCTGTAACCCACGGCTGTGCAGGTGGCTTTCATCCAGCACGTTCAGGTGTTGCGGGCTCATGGCGGCCAGGGCCGATTCGATACGCTGTTGCATGCTCATCACTTACTTCTTCTTGGCCGGGGCTGGGGCTTTAGGCGTCAGCTCGTTGGTCATGTCGTCCAACAGCTTGTTCACCACCGGCACGGCGCTTTCCAGCTTGGCCTGGGTCATCTGGGCCGATTGCTGGGTCAGCTGCGGCATTTTTTCCAGGACTTTCTTGCCCAGTGGCGACTGGTAGAAGGCAACCAGGTCCTTGAGTTCGGACTCGCTGAAGTTGTCGGTGTACAGCTTGATCATGTCCGGCTTGAGCTTGTTCCAGCCGATGGCCTGGTCCAGGGCGGCGTTGGCCTTGGCCTGGTAGGTGTCCAGCACGGTCTGCTTGGACGCAGGTGCCTTGGTCTGCTCGAAACGCTGGGCGAACATTTGCTGCACTTGCATGTAAACCGGCGTGCCCAGCTTGTCGGCATGGGCCAGGGTCAGGAAGGCTTCGGCACTGGCGTTGTGGCTGGCGGTGTCGGCGAAAACCTGGCCGCTGGCACAGACCAGAGCAACCGCGGTACAGATGGCACGAAGACGAGTCATCGAGTGTCCTTTTTCTAGCTGGCGAGGTAAGACCCCAAGGGCGCCCATTCTGCGCCTAACGAACCTCGGCGCTCAACCCCACCCCTCGTCAGGCCCGTCAGGGCGGCGCTTGCACTGGATGAAATGTCTTTTATGGAACCCGTCCAGGCGATCAGGGCCTAAACTGCCCTGACGAACCTTGAGGAGAGTGCCCGATGAGCCGTATCGAAACCGACAGCCTGGGAGACGTTAAGGTCCCGGATGACGCTTACTGGGGCGCGCAGACCCAACGCTCGCTGGTGAACTTCGCCATTGGCGAGCAACGCATGCCACTGGCGGTGTTGCACGCACTGGCTCTGATCAAAAAGGCCGCCGCCCGGGTCAATAACCGCAATGGCGACCTGCCCGCCGACATCGCCCGCCTGATCGAACAGGCCGCCGACGAAGTGCTCGACGGCCAGCATGACGACCAGTTCCCCCTGGTGGTCTGGCAGACCGGCAGCGGCACCCAGAGCAACATGAACGCCAATGAAGTGATCGCCGGTCGCGCCAACGAACTGTCGGGCAAGCCCCGTGGCGGCAAGAGCCCGGTGCACCCCAACGATCACGTCAACCGCTCGCAGAGCTCCAACGACTGCTTTCCCACCGCCATGAGCATCGCTGCGGTGCAGGCGGTGAACGCGCAACTGCTGCCGGCCATTCGTGAACTGTCCGGCGGCCTGGCCGAGTTGTCGGCCCGCCACGCCAACCTGGTGAAGACCGGCCGCACCCACATGATGGACGCCACCCCCGTCACCTTTGGCCAGGAAGTGTCAGCCTGGATCGCGCAGCTCGACTACGCCGAACGGGCCCTGCGCGCCGCCCTGCCCGCCGTGTGCGAACTGGCACAGGGCGGCACTGCCGTGGGCACCGGGCTCAATTCGCCCCATGGGTTTGCCGAGGCGATTGCCGCGGAATTGGCCGCGTTGTCGGGCCTGCCGTTCGTCACCGCGCCGAACAAGTTCGCCGCACTGGCGGGCCATGAGCCCATCGTCACCTTGCACGGTGCGCTGAAAACCCTGGCGGTGGCCCTGATGAAAATCGCCAATGACCTGCGCCTGCTGGGCTCCGGCCCACGTGCGGGGCTGGCCGAAGTGCGCTTGCCAGCCAACGAGCCAGGCAGTTCGATCATGCCCGGCAAGGTCAACCCTACCCAGTGCGAGGCCCTGTCGATGCTGGCCTGCCAGGTGCTGGGCAATGACGTGACCATCGGCCTGGCCGCCAGCCAAGGGCATTTGCAGTTGAACGTGTACAAGCCGGTGATCATCCACAACCTGCTGGAGTCGATCCGCCTGCTGGCCGACGGCAGCCGCAACTTCCAGGAGCACTGCATTGCAGGCCTTGAACCCGACGCCGAGCAAATGGCCGCGCACCTGGAGCGCGGGCTCATGCTGGTGACGGCGCTCAACCCGCACATCGGCTACGACAAGTCGGCAGAAATCGCCAAAAAAGCTTACGCCCAAGGGCTGACGCTACGGGAGGCCGCGCTGCAACTGGGCTACCTCACCGACGCCGAGTTCGACCAGTGGGTACGCCCGCAAAACATGCTGCACGCCGGTCACTGAGCCCGCCGTCGTGCGCGCCGGGCCTTGAGCCCGGCGAGCAATGACGGCGCCAGCGCCACACTCGCCGACCCCAGCACCACCAACAACGCGCCGCCGTACCCCAGCGCGTTGATCTCTTCGGCGTGCACATAGTCGGGCCACCACCACGCCGCCAGCGCCACCGCGACAAAGGTCACCAGCGGGGTAATCGCCAGCGTCGCACTCACCCGCGACGCCTCCCAATGCGCCAGCGCTTCGGCAAACGCGCCGTACGCCACCAGGGTGTTCAGGCAGCACGCCAGCAGCAACCAACGCTGCACCGGGCTCAACTGCAACGCCGCAAGCGGATGCGCCCACGGCGTCAGCAACGCCGCGCAGCACAGGTAGATCACCATCATCACTTGCAGCGAACTCCACACGGTCAGCAATTGCTTCTGGCCCAGGGCGTACATCACCCAAATGGTGGTGGCGAGCAGAATGGTCAGCACCCCCGCCGTGTAGGTGCCCAGCGACATCAACAACTCGGCCAGGCGCTGGTTGAAAAACAGCGCGAACCCCACCAGCAGCACCAGCAGGCCCATGCCCTGCCCCAGGCTGAAACGCTCCTTGAACACCAACACGCTGGCGATCATCAAAAAGATCGGCCCCATTTGCACCACCAGTTGCGCCGTGCCGGGGCTGAGCAGCTTCAGGCCGATGAGGTACAACACGTAGTTGCCCATCAGCCCGCCCACGCCCATCGCCACCAGCCAGCCGCCGTGTGGGCCAAGGGCGCGCAGGTCGGGCAAGCGTCTGACGGCGGCCAGGTACACGAACAGGCAAGAGCCCGACACGATCAGGCGAAACCAGGTGACGGTGATGGGGTCCACCACCTGCAACACCTGTTTGAGTTTGATCGGCAAAATGCCCCACAGAAACGCGGTCAACAGGGTCAAGGACAAGCCATAGACCCAGCGACCGGAAGAGATGTGCATGAGCGCCCCGAATGCCTGAGGTAGAGGAGCCCCATTCTAGAGGGAGGCGGGGCCCTGGCCGCTACTTCTTTTTCTTTTTGTCGCGCTTGTCGGTCTGGTCAAAGGCGTCTTCCAGCGCGCGGTTGATCGTGCGCAGCACCTTGACCCGGGCCCAGCGCTTGTCGTTGGCTTCCACCAGCGTCCAGGGCGACACGTCGGTGCTGGTGCGGTCCACCATGTCGCCCACGGCGGCGCGGTACAGGTCCCACTTGTCGCGGTTGCGCCAGTCGTCCTCGGTGATCTTGAACCGTTTGAAGGGGATGTTCTCCCGCGCCTGGAAGCGTTCCAACTGGGTGTCCTTGTCGATGGCCAGCCAGAACTTGACCACGATCACCCCGGCATTGCGCAATTGCTCTTCAAAGTCGTTGATCTCGCCATAGGCGCGCATCCAGTCCGCGGTGCTGCAAAAACCCTCCACCCGCTCCACCAGCACGCGCCCGTACCAGGAGCGGTCAAACACGGTGAATATGCCCCGCGCCGGGATCTGCCGCCAGAACCGCCACAGGTAAGGCTGGGCCCGCTCGTCTTCGGTGGGCGCGGCAATCGGTACGATACGGTACTGGCGCGGGTCCAGCGCCGCCGCGACACGACGGATCGCCCCGCCCTTGCCCGCCGCGTCATTGCCTTCAAACACCGTGACCAGCGCGTGCTTGCGCATGCGCTTGTCGCGCATCAGGCCCGAAAACCGCGCCTGTTCGGTGACCAGTTGTTCTTCGTAATCAGCCTTGTCCAGGCTCAGGCGCATGTCCAGGCTGTCGAGCAGGCTCAACTGGTCGACCGCTGCTGGCAACGGCGCCGGGTTCATGCCGCTGGCCTTGCCCTTGGCGACGCTCAAGGCGTTTTGCAGGCCTTCGAGCAGAATGCGCCCCACCGTGAGCCCCCGATAATGCGGGTCGACGCCCTCGATCACATGCCACGGCGCGTAGTCGCGGCTGGTGCGACGCAGCACGCGTTCGCCGATGTGCACAAACTTGTCGTACGTCTCGGACTGCTGCCAGTCCAGCGGGCTGATGCGCCAACGGTGCAGCGGGTCGTCCTGCAGGGCCTTGAGCCGGGCCTTCATCTGTTTTTTGGAGAGGTGGAACCAGAACTTGAAGATCAATGCGCCTTCGTCGCACAACATCTTTTCCAGGCGCTCGGCCCCGGCGATGGCCTGGTCCAGGCGGGCGTCCTTGATCTCGCCGTGCACCCGGGCCTGGAGCATCTGGCTGTACCAGTTGCCGAAGAAAATCCCCATGCGCCCCTTGGCGGGCAACTGGCGCCAGTAGCGCCAGGCGGGTGGGCGGGCCAGTTCTTCGTCGGTCTGCTCGTCAAAGGTCCGCACCTCGATCAGGCGCGGGTCCATCCATTCGTTGAGCAGCTTGACCGTCTCGCCCTTGCCGGCGCCTTCGATGCCGTTGATCAATACAATCACCGGGAAGCGCTTCTGCTGCTGCAGCTCGTATTGCGCCTCCAGCAAGGCTTCGCGCAGGGCCGGGACCTCGGCGTCGTAGGTGTCTTTGTCGATGGTGTGACCGATTTCGGCAGACTCGAACATAGGCGGCTTCCCTCCAGGAATTGAGCAAGACTAGCGGATTGGGCAACGCCACGCAGGAGGAAATTCCACGACCACTTGCGCAAGCGCCATGGCTGCCCGGTTGATCGGCTAGAATGGCCGCCTTGTGTTTGCCGAGTCCGCCATGAACCCCGTATTGCCCCATGCCCAGCTCGACTGGGACGACCAGGGACGCCCCCGCTCGCGGGTGTTCGACGATGTGTATTTTTCCGACCAGTCGGGCCTGGACGAAACCCGCTACGTGTTCCTCCAGCAAAACCGCTTGCAGGAACGCTTTGCCGCCCTGCCCCCCGGCGGGCGGCTGGTCATCGGCGAAACCGGGTTTGGCACCGGCCTCAACTTTCTGTGCGCCTGGCAGTTGTTCGCGCAACACGCAGTGCACGGCGCACGCCTGCATTTTGTGAGCGTGGAAAAATACCCGCTGAGCCACGCCGACCTGCAACGCGCCCTCGCGCTGTGGCCTGACCTCAAGCCGTTCGCCGATCAACTGCTGGCGCAGTACATCGCCATCCACCCGGGTTTCCAGCGCCTGGTGCTGGACAACGGCCGCGTCACGCTCACGCTGCTGATCGGCGATGCACGGGAGCAACTGCCCCAGCTCGATGCGCAGGTCGACGCCTGGTTTCTCGACGGCTTCGCCCCGGCGAAAAACCCCGACATGTGGACCGCCGAACTCTTTGCCGAACTGGCCCGCCTGGCCGCGCCGGGCTCGACCATCAGCACCTTTACCAGCACCGGCTGGGTACGGCGTTTGCTCAACGCGGCCGGGTTCAAGATGAAGCGCACCCCGGGCATCGGCCATAAGTGGGAGATCCTGCGCGGCGAGTTTCTCGGCTGGCCCGCCGACACCCCCGCCCCGCCCGCCATCAAACCCTGGTTCGCCCGCCCACCCGCCCCTGCGGGCGAGCGCCGCGCGCTGGTGATCGGCGCAGGCCTGGCCGGTTGCGCCAGCGCCGCCAGCCTGGCGGCGCGCGGCTGGCAGGTGAGCCTGCTAGAGCGCCACGACGGCCTGGCACAAGAAGCCTCCGGCAACCCGCAGGGCGTGCTGTATTTGAAGTTGTCGGCCCACGGCACGGCGTTGTCGCAGATGATCGTCGCCGGGTTCGGCCACACCCGGCGCCTGCTGGAACACCTGCACCGTGGCGTGGACTGGGACGGCTGCGGCGTGTTGCAACTGGCCTTTGATGCCAAGGAAAGCGAGCGCCAGGCCCAACTGGCCCAAGCCTTTGCGCCAGACTTGCTGCACCTGCTGGACCGCGAACAGGCCCAGGCCCGGGCAGGCATTGCGCTGGCCCACGGCGGGCTGTTTTTCCCGCAGGGCGGTTGGGTGTACCCACCGGCCTTGTGCGCCTGGCAAGCGCAGCAACCCGGCGTGAGCGTACTCACCCATCACGATGTGCTCGCGCTGCGCAAAGCCGACGATCAGTGGCAAGCCTGGGACGGCGACCGCCTGCTGGCCAGCGCGCCCGTGGTGGTACTGGCTGGTGCGGCCGAGGTGAAACGCTTCGCAGACCTGCCCCTCAAACGCATTCGCGGGCAGATCAGCTACCTGCCGCAAACCGTCGGCAGCCAGGCGTTGGCGACGGTGGTGTGCGCCGAGGGCTATATCGCCCCTGCGCGCCTGGGGGAACACACGTTGGGCGCCAGTTTCGACTTCAAGAACGACGACCTCACCCCCACCGTTGCCGAACACGCGGGCAACTTGCAGATGCTGCAGGCCATCTCCGAAGACCTCGTCCAGCGCTTGCAGGCCGACGCCCCCGACCGCCTTGAAGGGCGCGCTGCCTTTCGTTGCACCAGCCCCGACTACCTGCCGATCGTGGGGCCGCTCGCTGACAGCCCGGCGTTCGCCGAGGCCTATGCGGTGCTGCGTAAAGATGCCCGACATGTGCCGGACACGCCCTGCCCCTGGCTGGACGGCTTGTACGTCAACAGTGGCCACGGCTCACGCGGCCTGATCACCGCGCCGCTGTCGGCCGAACTGCTCGCCGCCTGGCTCGACGACGAGCCCCTGCCCGTGCCCCGCAGCGTCGCCGAGGCCTGCCACCCCAACCGCTTCGCCGTGAGGACGCTGGTGCGCAGCAACGCCAACAAAGCCTGAAGCTGGTCAACGCAGCACGCAGCCGCCGAGGTCGTCGAGCTTCAGCGCCGCCTCGGTCTGGCGCACCACTTCGGCGTGCTCCGCTGCCTGTTGCTCATGCTGGATCAGGTTCATCTGCTCGCGGTAACTGGCATCGTCCAGCGTCTGGGCCTGGTCGAACACCGCCTCCAGGCGCCTGGCAAACGGCTCATTGACCTCGGCGAACCGGTTCGCCGCCGTGCGCTTGAGGTAGCTGATCCAGAACGGCAGTTTGGCCAGAAACTGCAACCGCTGCGCCGACAGGTCGGCCGCACGAAGTTGCGTCTCGGCGTCCATCAGCGCCTTGGGCGTCACCCCGCCCAGGCTTGCAAACCGCATGTTCCGGGGTTGGCCGGGCAAGTGCAGTTTTTCTGCAAGCCCGGTCCGGTAGGCCAGGCTCACCTCGAGCGGGTCGGCGCCTGGGTTGTCGGCGCTGTGCCGTCGTGCAATCGAACCCAGCATGTCCAGGCGATACAGGCCCTTGCCCAGTTCCAGCAGGGTCTTGACCGGTGGCGGCTGGCCCTGAAACGCGGCGGCCTCGTGCAACTCCACCAAAATTTCCAGGTTGCCGAAACTGTCGGCGGCGGCGTCATCGCAGTTAAGCGGCGTGGCGGCGCGCTGGAAGATTTCGTCACGCAGCCCCTCGTGCCCGGCCCCCGCGCGCAACACACGCCAGATCCGCTGGTTGAGGTCTTCGCGCACCTGCGAGGCGTCCGCCGTACCGCCCAGGTCGGCCAACAGCTTGAACAGCGCGTCGGACCCCGGCTCGTCCTTGAGCCCGTTCCACACCCGCTGCTTGTCCTCAAAGGCCTCCACTCCGGCATCGGGCAGCCACAATTCTTTGGCCCGCTGTTCGTTGAGCCTGGGGATGTCATCTTCGGCGTACCCCATGCCGGTGCCGACACTGTTGCGGTAGTCCTGGACCAACTGCTGGTTGAGCGCATCCAGCGGGTTGTTGCGCAGGTTGAAGCTTTCGGCCTGGCGCCGCGCCAGCTTGAACAGGCCGTCGGGCAAGGTGCGGATGTCGTTCTGGCGCAAGTCGACGAGTTCCAGGTACGGCAGGCGCAAGGCGCCGTCGGGGAAGGTCTTGAGGCGGCAGTTGCGCAGTACCAATTCGCGCAGGTCGAACATGCGGTTGATCAGCGGCGGGTCCAGCAGCGGGTTGTCGCTCAGGTTGAGAACTTCCAGGCTGCGCAGTTCCGCCAGCCGGGCCCGGGCGTAGGGGGTCATTTGCAGGTTGTTGTTGGCCAGCACCAGTTGATTCAGGTACGGCAGTTGCGTGAGCACTTCGGGGACGCGGGTCAATTGGTTGCCGCTGAGGTCCAGCACGCGCAGCCCTTTGAAGTGCTTGATGAAGTACGCCGCGTCATCGTCCAGCGCAAGGTTTTGCAGCGACAGGTAACGCACATGCTCAAAGCTCACCTGGGGCGGCAGCGTCGGCAGCGGGCCCTTGAGCATGCCCGTCAAGACCAGCCCCGGCGCTTTCACGCCCTGTCGGTCGGCCACCACGACCATACGCTGCCAACAGCGCTCGATCATTCTGGCCACCTGGTGGCGGCTGAGCCGGTAGTCCCACAGCGGGCCGTCCTGCTCGGTGTAGCTTGTGCGGTCCTTGCGCCAGGTTTTCAGGGCGCGGTGCAGGGCTTGGTGCTGTTCTTCCAGCGCCTCGACGGCGTGCGCACGGGACAGATGATCGCTGCCCGTATGCTGGATAAAACTCGCCACCTGCCCATCGTCGAACAGCGGGTAGAGCTTGGCGACCTTGCGCACCAGCCCTGTGGGCCACGGCGCGTCCACCGGGGACTGCGCCTGTACACAGGCCGCCGGTTGCGCCGACGCCCCCTCTTTGGCGGGCCGCAAGAGCCCGGCAACACGGTCCCGGCGCTCCTGGCTCGCCAGGCGCAGCTGATTGCGCAGCCGCTCGGCGGCCGTCGAGGTGTGCAGGCCCAGTGCGGGGCGTTGGCGGGCGGGCACGGTATCGACCAGGGCCTGGTAAAACCCGTCCGGCCCGGTGCGTACCGCGCCCAAGGCGGCACCCACCTCGTCCACCGCCTGAAACCCGCCCGGCGTCTTGAGCACGCTGCATCGCACCCGCGCCTGCGCCGGGCCCGCCTCGGCCAACAGGCTGCCGCGCAGGGTCTGGTCACGCACCTGTAACGCCACGTCCTTTGGCCACGCCGGCACATGTTCCAGCAAGCCCGCGGCCACCTGGCGGGTCGGGTCCGTGGCCAATTGCGGCAAATACAGCCCGAGCAGCGCCTGGTCTTCCTCCAGCAGCGCCAGGCTCTCGTTCACCCGCTGGGCCAGGACCAACGGCACACGCCGGGTCGTGCGCAGTTGCGCGCGCCGGGCACGGCTCATCTGCCCCAGCAGTTCCCAGGCCTGGCGCTTGGGCAGTTGCGGGTATTGGCTGGCCAGCGGCACCAGCGGGGGCGTGGCGGTGCCGTCGTAGTCGCGGTAGAGGTGGTCTTGCAGGGTGCGATAGCGGGTCTTGATCGTGTCCAGCAGCACCTGCGCCAGGCGCTTTTGCGCCGCTTCAGGTTCGACGGCCTGCCCCAGCAGCAGGCTGCGCTCCTCGTCATCCAAGGCTTGCAGCAGGGTCGGCATCACTTCACCGGCCTTCAGTTGCCGATGGGTGATGTGGATGCTCAGGTCTTCGTAATCGAAGGGAGCCACGTCCGGGTAGCTTTCCAGCAGGTGGCCCTCGTCGTCGAGCACCTCGAAGAAACGCCCTTTGGGCCAGCCCGGCGCCAAGGGCAGCGCCAGCATCTGGGTGCGTGCGGTGTCCACATGGGGCGGCGTCTGTTGTTCGAGGGCGGTCATCAGGTCACGGATGTGCTGGTCCTGGCGAAACCGGGCGACGCAATCGTGGAACCGCTCGGGCAGGGGATCGTGGAGCTGGTTCAGGCGCGTGAGGTCGGCCAGGGACATGTCGGTGATGGACGCGATGTCTGTCAGCCGCTCGTGCTCAAGCGAGGCCAGGCTGGGGTCCAGACGGGTCAGATGGTAGGCCGGGTTCGCCCATTGCTGCGGTCGCTCGAAACGCTGCTGCCAACCGCCCTGGTGATTGTGCTCCAGCAGCGGGCGATACGCGTGGGCGCGGGTCGGGTGGTTGATGCGCCACTTGCCCAGGGCAGCGTCGTAGCTGATGCCATAGAGTTCGTCGTCCATCTTGATGTAGGAGCGCCCCTTGGTCTGGTACACCCCCAGGTCATTGGCGACGGTTTGCAAGTCGAGGTCGCGGGGCTGGTGGTACGCCAACAGTCGATTGCGCCACAGGCGGGGCTGGTCATCGCTCAGGCGTACGGCTTCAAAGCGGTCGAAGAACTTTGTGGTGTCTGCCAGGCTGCGCTTGAGCGAGCCCACCACCTTGCCCCCCACCGCGAACAGCGCCATGGCGGCGACACTTTCGGCCACGTTCACCAGGTGACGCAGTGCCTCGGTGTTGTCGTGATGTATCCAGTCCTCGACGCCCTCATACACCTCGCCGAGGATCTGCCCCACCGCCACGCCCATCATCAATTGCCCCAGCACCGGCACCACGAACCCCGCCACGTTCAACAGGTCCAGGCCCAGTTCCAGGTAGCGCTCAAGGCGTTTTTCACGGGCGTCTTCGTCCACCTCCGCCACTGGCACCGCCAACACCCGAGCATCGAGCTGGATCTTGCCCACGCAGGCGCGGAAGAAAAACGTGGAAAAACTGCCGGTCGTGGCCAATGTCGTCAATGGCCCCAAGGTGCGGGTGCGGTCAAAGGTCGAGAAAAAGTCCAGGCGCTCGGACTCATCCAGGTAGTGTTTGAAAAACGCCTGGTAGCTGGCCACCTGCAGCTTTAGCGTGAGGTAGACCTTGAAGTCCTCTTGCGAGGTGTACTCGAACCAGGGGCGCACCGGTTCGTTGGGCATGTACACCACAAAGGTGTCCGCGTCGAAATGGCCCGGCGTGTCGTCGCCGATCACCATCACGCCCCACAGGCACGCCCCGCCGATGTTCAGGCCCTGCCAGGCCCACGGCTTGCCGGCGGGCGCTAGGTGGGCAAGCTGGCTGGCCGGGCGATCGGCCTTGATCAGCCCGAGCAGGCGGGCGTGGGTGGCGGGGCTGATGGCTTGCCTGGCCAGGGCGATGTGCAGGTCGATTTGCATGTCCAGGCAGCGCGACTGGCCAATGTCGGCCACCGCCGTGTTGTAGCTCAGGCCCGCGTCGTCGGCGTCATCGGCAGGCAGCAGGCCCATGACCTCGGTGATGTGCTGCTGGTAGGCCTTGCCCAGGTCCAGTTCGCGGCAATAACCGACAAAATCCAGCGCGCTGGGCATGGTGAGCGCCTGCCCCGTGGCTGCGGAGCGGATTTTGGCCTCGGTCGACAGGCTGCCATCCGCCTGCGCCTGGGTGAAGTTCTGCATGGCCGCCTGCACCAGGCTGTGCCGGGCCACCGTCACGGTTTCCACCAACGCGCCTCCCAGGTCCGGGCTCACGCCGCGAAACGAGCGCTTGGGCAACTCCAGCATGTCGCGTCGCACATCCAGGCCGGTAACGCCCTTTTGCACCAGGAACGCCTCGAGCCGCGCCACGCAAAACGACTCCAGCGACGCCAGGCGGGCCAGCCGTGAGCGGGCGCGTCGGCGCGGTTGCAGGCTCTCGGCATGCGCCTGTTCCAGGGCGCGCAGGGTCTCGGCCTTGGCCTCGACCAGCCAGTGCGGCAAGGTCTGGCGCAGCACCCGGGCCTTGTCCAGGTCGCCCGTCAGCTCCAGCAAAACAGCGTCCAGTTCGTGTGAAGTCACCGAGTCAGTGACGCTGATCAAGTCACGTGTGGGGGTCATCAGCCGCACTCCTTAGTGCCGGATAAAGACCCCACACCCTAAGCGCGTCCCGGCCCAAAAGGGATTCAAATACCGGGCCGGTCAGCCGTCGGACCGATCCATTAATCGCCGCCAACCCACACGCTTCTACCACCCCTCAAGCCCAGGCCACGCGGGCCGGGAGGGCCGTTGCCGGGGTGTACGGCGCTTTGCCTTATAACTTATCGGTCTAAAACTCCCATAAAAGCAGCGGGTCACTCTCTGGTACGCGCCTTTTTGGCGCATTGAGTCCTGTGTCTCCCCAACGGAAAAACCGGTAAGGAATTTATGTGCGGATTAGCTGGAGAATTACGTTTCGATGCCCAACCTGCCGACCTGGCAGCGGTTGAGCGCATTACCCATCACCTGGCCCCGCGAGGCCCCGACGCCTGGGGGTTCCAGGCCCAAGGGCCGATTGCCCTGGGCCACCGGCGCCTGAAAATCATGGACCTCTCGGACGGCTCGGCCCAGCCGATGGTCGACGCTCACTTGGGCCTGTCCCTGGCCTTCAATGGCGCCATCTACAACTTCCCGGAACTGCGCCAGGAACTGGAAGCCCTGGGCTACGCGTTCTATTCCGGTGGCGACACCGAAGTGCTGCTCAAGGGTTACCACGCCTGGGGTGAAGCGCTGCTGCCCAAGCTCAATGGCATGTTTGCGTTTGCCGTCTGGGAGCGTGATGCCCAGCGCCTGTTCATCGCCCGTGACCGCCTGGGCGTAAAGCCCTTGTACCTGTCGCGCACCGGCCAGCGCCTGCGCTTTGCCTCCAGCCTGCCTGCGTTGCTCAAGGGCGGCGACATCAGCCCGATGCTCGACCCAGTGGCGCTCAACCACTACCTGAACTTTCACGCCGTGGTGCCCGCACCGCGCACCCTGCTGGCTGGCGTTGAGAAACTGCCGCCCGCCACCTGGATGCGCATCGATGCCCAGGGCAACACCGAGCAGAAAACCTGGTGGACCCTGCCCTACGGGCCGCACGCCGACGAGCGCAACCTGACCCTGCAAGACTGGACCGACCGCGTGCTCGACAGCACCCGCCAGGCCGTGGCCATCCGCCAACGTGCGGCGGTGGACGTCGGCGTGTTGCTCTCCGGCGGCGTGGACTCCAGCCTGCTGGTGGGCCTGCTGCGGGAAGTGGGCGTGGAAGACCTGTCGACCTTTTCCATCGGTTTTGAAGATGCCGGTGGCGAACGCGGGGACGAGTTCCAGTACTCAGACCTGATCGCCAAACACTACGGCACCCGCCATCACCAATTGCGCATCGCCGAAAGCGAGATCATCGAGCAACTGCCCGCGGCCTTTCGCGCCATGAGCGAGCCGATGGTCAGCCACGACTGCATCGCCTTCTACCTGCTGTCGCGCGAAGTGGCCAAGCACTGCAAGGTGGTGCAAAGCGGCCAGGGCGCCGACGAGTTGTTTGCCGGTTACCACTGGTATCCGCAAGTGGACGGCGCGAACGACCCGTATGCCGCTTACCGCCAGGCATTTTTCGACCGCAGCTACGACGACTACGCCGCCACCGTCGCGCCGCAATGGCTGACCGCCAACGACGCTGCCGGCGACTTTGTGCGCGAGCATTTCGCCAGGCCCGGCGCCGAGGCCGCGGTGGACAAAGCCCTGCGCCTGGACAGCACGGTGATGCTGGTGGACGACCCGGTCAAACGCGTCGACAACATGACCATGGCCTGGGGCCTGGAAGCCCGCACGCCGTTCCTGGACTACCGCCTGGTGGAGCTTTCGGCCCGCGTGCCGGGGCAATTCAAACTGCCGGACGGCGGCAAGCACGTGCTCAAGGAAGCCGCGCGCCGGGTGATCCCCAGTGAAGTCATCGACCGCAAAAAAGGCTACTTCCCGGTGCCCGGCCTCAAGCATTTGCAAGGCGACACGCTCAACTGGGTACGCGACCTGCTGCTGGACCCAAGCCAGGATCGCGGCCTGTTCAACCCCGCCATGCTCGACCGCCTGCTGACCGACCCGCAAGGCCAACTCACCCCGCTGCGCGGCTCCAAGCTGTGGCAACTGGCGGCGCTGAACCTGTGGCTCAGCGAACAAGGAATCTGATTGATGAAACCTCACGCCACGGCTTACAGCCAACGTCTGCTGCGCGGCCAGGCGCCCTCTTACGAGCGCCTGCAAGCGCGCTTTGCCGAAGACGGCAGCGAGCCGGGCCCGGCCCCCATTGCGGTGCATTGCGGCTGGGGCCGGTTGCTGATCGGCCACACCTTTCCCGACCCGGCCAGCCTTGCCCTGGAGCTGCTCAACGAGCAGCCCGGCGAGCGGGACATCGCCCTGTATGTGGCGGCGCCCCAGCAGATACTGGGCATCGACCCGCAGCAGTTGTTTCTCGACCCCTCCGACACCCTGCGCCTGTGGTTCACCGATTACCGCCCGGCCACCCGCGTGTTTCGCGGCTTTCGCATCCGCCGTGTGCAGAGCGAGGCCGACTGGCAGGCGGTGAACCTGCTGTATCAGGGGCGCGGCATGTTGCCGGTCGATCCCCGGTTGCTCACCCCCCGTCACCAGGGCGGCCCGGTGTACTGGCTGGCCGAGGACGAGGACAGCGGCGCGGTGATCGGCAGCGTCATGGGGCTCAATCACCAGAAGGCCTTTCACGATCCGGAAAACGGCAGCAGCCTCTGGTGCCTGGCCGTGGACCCGCAATGCACCCGCCCCGGAGTGGGCGAAGTGCTGGTGCGCCACCTCATCGAGCACTTCATGAGCCGGGGCCTCAGTTACCTGGACCTGTCGGTGCTGCACGACAACCGCCAGGCGAAAAACCTGTACGCCAAGCTGGGGTTCCGAGCGCTCGCCACCTTTGCGATCAAGCACAAGAACGGCATCAACCAGCCGCTGTTCCTGGGGCCGGGGCCGCAGGCGGACTTCAACCCGTACGCACGGATCATCGTGGAGGAAGCCCACCGACGCGGCATTGACGTGCAGGTGGACGACGCCGCCGCCGGGTTGTTCACCCTGAGCCACGGCGGGCGCCGCGTGCGCTGCCGCGAGTCGTTGAGCGACCTGACCAGCGCCATCAGCATGACCCTGTGCCAGGACAAGAGCCTGACCCACAAGGTGCTCAAGGCCGCGGGCCTGAAATTACCCGCGCAGCAGTTGGCGGGCAGCGCGGATGACAACCTGGCGTTTCTGGACGAGCACACCCGCCTGGTGGTCAAGCCGCTGGACGGCGAACAGGGCCAGGGCGTGGCGGTGGACCTACAGAGCATCGAAGACGTGCAGCAGGCCATCGACGCGGCACGCCGGTTTGACAGCCGGGTCTTGCTGGAAAGCTTTCACGAAGGGGTGGACCTGCGCATTCTGGTGATTGGCTTTGAGGTGGTCGCCGCCGCCATTCGCCGCCCCGCCGAAATCACCGGCGACGGGCATCACTCCATCGGCGCGCTGATCGAGGCGCAAAGCCGTCGGCGCCAGGCGGCCACGGACGGCGAAAGCAAGATCCCGCTGGACCTCGAAACCCAGCGCACCCTGCACGCCGCCGGGTACGACTACAACAGCATCCTGCCCCGTGGTGAGCGCCTGGCGGTACGGCGTACCGCCAACCTGCACACCGGCGGGTGCCTGGAAGACGTCACCGCAATCCTGCACCCCACACTGGCAGACGCCGCCGTGCGCGCCGCGCGGGCACTGGACATTCCCGTGGTCGGGCTGGACCTGATGGTGCCCGCAGCCGACCAGCCAGCGTATGTGTTTATCGAAGCCAACGAACGGGCCGGCCTGGCCAACCACGAACCGCAGCCCACCGCGCAGCGGTTTGTGGACTTGTTGTTTCCTCTCAGTTGAGGGCGGCAAGCGGCGAGCAGCCAGGAAAAGCGGTGAAGCACACCCTGCTTTTCCTGGCGCTTGACGCTCGCGCCGTGCCTTCCCTTTCCTCCCCCAGGAGTGCCTATGCCACTGCCCGAACCAGACCTCACTTACCTGCAAAAGGTTTTGCTGGAAATGCTCGCCATTCCCAGCCCCACCGGGTTCACCGACACCATCGTGCGCTACGTGGCCGAGCGCCTCGACGAACTGGGCATCCCCTTTGAAATGACCCGGCGCGGCACCTTGCGCGCCACGCTCAAGGGCCAGCAAAGCAGCCCCGACCGCGCCGTGTCGGCGCACTTGGACACCATTGGCGCGGCCGTGCGCGCGATCAAGGACAACGGGCGCCTGACCCTGGCCCCCGTGGGCTGCTGGTCAAGCCGTTTTGCCGAGGGCAGCCGTGTCAGCCTGTTTACCGACAGCGGCGTGATCCGTGGCAGCGTGTTGCCGCTGATGGCCTCGGGGCACGCGTTCAACACGGCGGTGGATGAAATGCCCATCAGTTGGGACCACGTCGAGTTGCGCCTGGACGCCTACTGCACCACCCGCGCCGATTGCGATTCGCTGGGGATCTGCGTAGGCGACTTCGTGGCCTTCGACCCGCTGCCGGAATTTACCGACAGCGGGCACATCAGCGCCCGCCACCTGGACGACAAGGCTGGCGTGGCCGCCCTGCTCGCGGCGCTCAAGGCCATTGTCGACAGCGGTCAGCCCCTGGCCATCGACTGCCACCCGCTGTTCACCATCACCGAAGAAACCGGCAGTGGCGCCGCCGGTGCATTGCCTTGGGATGTGAGTGAGTTCGTCGGCATCGACATCGCGCCAGTCGCGCCCGGCCAGCACTCCAGCGAACACGCGGTGAGCGTGGCGATGCAGGACTCCAGCGGGCCGTATGACTATCACCTGTCGCGCCATTTGCTGCGCCTGGCTTCGGACAACGAACTGCCGGTGCGCCGCGACCTGTTCCGCTATTACTTCAGCGACGCCCATTCAGCGGTCACCGCCGGCCACGACATCCGCACCGCCCTGCTCGCCTTTGGCTGCGACGCCACCCACGGTTACGAGCGCACGCACATCGATAGCCTGGCCGCGCTGAGCCGCCTGTTGAGTGCGTATATCCTCAGCCCGCCGGTGTTTGCCAGCGACGCGCAACCGGCCCAGGGTTCACTGGACCGCTTCAGCCACCAGCTTGAACACGACGCCCAAATGGAGAGCGACACCCGTGTGCCGTCGGTGGACAGCCTGGTGGGGCAAAAGAACTGAGACTGGCAACCTGGGGCCCGGCGCAGTAGCATCGCCGGGTTCCCCCGCCCGAGGCTTGTATGCTGATTCCCCACGATGCACTTGAAGTCGACACCCTGACCCGCCTCATCGAAGACTTCGTCACCCGTGACGGCACCGACAATGGCGACGATACGCCGCTGGAAACCCGCGTGCTGCGGGTGCGCCAGGCGCTGAGCAAGGGCCAGGCGCTGATCGTGTTCGACCCCGAGAGCGAGCAGTGCCAACTGATGCTCAAGCACGATGTGCCCAAGCATCTGTTCGACTAGCTGTCAGGGGTTGGGAACGGGCACCGGATGAGGGGTGGCCTGGCTGCGCTTGAGAATTTTCTGATAGACCTCGGCGCGGTGCACATTGACCCCGGCAGGCGCATCAATGCCCAGTTTCACATGGCTGCCGCTCACTTCCAGAATGCGCAGGGTGATGTGATCACCCACCGAAATTAGTTCGCCGACCGTGCGACTGAGTACCAGCATGGGGTTCGTCCTTTTTTTTGACTGAACCCCGACCATGCCTCTGTCGCTGGCCTACGGCAATGGCTCCCCAACTAAACAGACGCACCTTACAACACGCTGTAAATCGCCTGACAGACAAGCCAGGAATCACCCGTGCTTGCAGGCAGAAATACAACGCTTTGTTTATCTGGATGACTGCGACTTGGCGCGCATCTTGTCGGCCATCACGGTCATTTCGTCGTACAGCAGCTGTGGATTTTTCTGCTTCAAGGCCCAGGCCATGCGGCCCTGCTCGTGGGGCAGGATCATGAACTGCCCGGCGGACACCTGATCGAAGATGTAGTCGGCAATCTGCTCGGCAGTGATCGGCGAGCTTTCCAGCAGTTTGCCGACCTGGGCCTTCATCGCCGGTGTAGGACCGCGAAACGAGTCGAGCAGGTTGGTCTGGAAGAACGACGGGCACACCACGTGTACATCGATTTCCTGCTGCTTGAGCTCCACCAGCAGGCTTTCCGACAACGCCACCACCCCGGCCTTGGCCACGTTGTAGTTGCTCATGGCCGGGCCCTGCATCAAGGCGGCCATGGACGCGATATTGATGATGCGCCCGCGGCTTTTTTCCAGCAGCGGCAGGAACGCCTTGCAGCCCTTGACCACGCCCATCAGGTTGATTGCGATCTGCCAGTCCCAGTCTTCCAGGGACAATTCGCCGAAAAAACCGCCCGAGGCCACACCGGCGTTGTTGACGATCACGTCGATGCCGCCGAACTTTTCCTCGCACGCCTGGGCCAAGGCGGTGAGCTGGCAGTAGTCGCGTACATCACACCGCTGGATAAACCCGTCGCCACCGGCCTCGCGCACCCGCTTGAGGGTGTCTTGCAGGCCGGGCTCGCTCACATCCGACAAGGCCAGCCGCCACCCCGCGCGCGCCCAGCGCAGTGCGATTTGGCGGCCCAGGCCGGAACCGGCGCCGGTGATCATCATGCGGTTTTGCATAGGGAAATAACCTTGTGGTTCACAGAAGAGTGATCGGCAGTGTAGCGAAGGTTCTGGTGGGCCCCCTGCACCATTAAAGTGCTGAATGACTCGGGCAAACCGGGGAGGATGGCGCGCCGTGCAAGTTCAATTTATTTGAACTAGATGACATTAATTGCAACGCACTTAAAAGAAATAACACGCGCTGCAAAACGGTTTAAAAAACTCTGAATTTTTCTGAAGGGCGGTAGGTCACATACATCAAGAGGGTGCTGTTAAGTGCCTCTACTTACTGACTGACAACAAGGGAAATCCACCATGAGCCTTATTCTGATCATTATCCTGATTTTGCTGCTGGTCGGCGGCTTGCCAGTGTTCCCCCACTCGCGTAACTGGGGTTACGGGCCTTCGGGTATCTTGGGGACTATTCTGATCGTGCTGTTGATCCTGTTGTTGTTAGGCAAGATATAACGGCTTTTATGCGTGCAAAAAAAAGAGGCCATTATTAGATGGCCTCTTTTTTTATGCCGTGACGTTAGTCAGGCTTGCCGTCCACCACGCCTGCGGTGTTATCCAGCAAACTTTTGGTGGCGGTTTGCAGGAACGACTCAAGTTTCTGCTTGAGTGCGGCCTCGTCGGAAGACTCGGGGATCAGTTTTCCGTTCGGGTTGGCGCCCAGTTCGTATTGCCACAGCTTGGGCGGCATTTCCTTGGGCAACACCAGCACGCGGTCGGCGGTGAGCAAGGCCACGGTCTGGTCGCTGCCCGACGGTTTGATCACGCCAAACCCCTTGTCGCCTTCGGGCAGGTTGAGCAGGTCGCGGCCCCAGCATTGTTGACGGGTTTCACCGCCCAGGCGGCCCATGATGGTGGGCACGATGTCGATCTGAGTGCCCACGGTGTGGTCACGCTCGCCGAATTTTTCCTGGATGCCCGGTGCGATCATCAGCATGGGCACGTTGAAGCGGCCCAGGTCCATCTCGGTGATCTGCTGCTCGTTACCAAAACCGTGGTCGCCCACGATCACAAACAGGGTTTCCTTGAAGTACGGCTCTTTGCGGGCCTTTTCAAAGAACTGGCCCAGGGCCCAGTCCGAGTAGCGCATGGCCGTCAGATGCTCGTTGAGGCTGCCACGGTCGGTGACTTTCTCCACCGGCAACGGCGTCGGCAAGGCATATGGGGTGTGGTTGGACAGGGTTTGCAGCAGGGCATAGAACGGCTTGCCGCCCTCGCGGGCCTTCAGCTCTTCCAGGCCACGGTTGAACATGTCCTGGTCGGACACGCCCCACGTCGGGTCGGAGAACACCGGGTTGACGAAGTCGTTGCGGCCAACGAAGTTGGTCATGCCCTGGTTGCTGAAAAAGCCCGACTGGTTGTCCCAGGCAAAATCACCGTTGTACACATACACGTCGTTGAAATCCCGCGCGCTGAGCAACTGCGGCAGGCCCGACAGTTTGTGGCTGCCTTCGGGGGTCTGCATCAGGTATTCAAAGCCCGGCAGGTTCGGGAAGCACGCCATGGTGGCGAACATGCCCTGGTGGGTGTGGGTGCCGTTGGAGAAGAAGCGGTCGAACAGCAGGCCTTGCTTGGACAGTGCGTCGAAGTACGGCGTGATGTTGCCCGGACGGCCCAGCGCGCCCACCGAGTGACCGGCGAAGCTTTCCATCAGGATCACCACGACGTTCTTGATGGGCAGGGTTTTCTCGGCAGGCGGCGTGTAGTCACGGCGCACGGCGGCGGTGTCGATATCCACCAGTTTTTCTTGCGGCAATACCAGCATGTCACGCACGGTCTGCGTGGCCAGCGGTTGGGCAAGGGTGGCCTTCCAGATGTTGGAACGCTCTTCGGAGAACCGCGCCTTGGCAGCGCCAATCAGCGACAGCGTGCCGTTGAGGCCCAGTTGGTTGGCGAAGTTGGAGTCGGTGGTGTACATGTCGCCCCAACGCAGCGGCGGGCCCTGACGCAAGGTGCCGCGTGCGGCGACCACGGCGATCAGCAGGCACACCACGAACACCGCAATGCGCCCGTACCACGGCGCCACCGGGCGTGTGCCGATGCTGCCACCGCTGAACGGCCCGCGTGGGCGCGTGGCGCGGTCGGCGCCTTTGAAGGCGATGCTCAAGATCAGCGTTCCCACGGCCCAGGCCAGCAGGTAGCGCACCACGGGGTAGCCGTGCCAGATCATGCTGCCCACGGTGCGTGGGTCTTCCTTCACGTACTGGAAAACCAGGCCATTGAGGCGCTGGTGGAACTCACGGTAGAAGTCCAGTTCCATCACGCCCAGGAACAGGGCGATGCTGGAGGCCACCGTCAGCCACAGGCGGAAGAACCCGCGCGCGGCCATCGCCCGCACGCTGAACAAGGCCAGCAGCAGCGGGACGATGACGTACACCACCAGGCGGATGTCCAGGCGCAGGCCGTTGCCGAACGCTTCAAGGAGGGTCGAGGCCGGGGTGTCGAGGATCATCTCGCGGTTGTAGACCAGCAGCGCCAGGCGCAGCAGGGAGAACATCACCATCATGATGAAGACGCAAAGCAGCGTGTACGCCAGATGGGATTTGACGGTCGGTTGCAGCAAGCGATTGGAGGCTCGCTGCTGACTCAGGGCGTCCGGGTTTGCCATGTCTTTCAGGACCCATTGGAAGTTTAAGGTGCGAAATTGCAGCGCTGCCCCGCGCTCACCCAGGCTGGCTGGGGCAGGCGGTTGACGCAGTGGCGCGAATGGTGCCCGATCAATGGCATCTAGGCTATTGATTCGTGAACATGCGCCGCCCTCCCGCCGTTGACAGCACGTGTTGCAGCGGGTGGGCAGGGACGTAAAGCGGGCGAATTGTCTTGGATGGAATGTGAAAATTCTGTGCAGCGAATATTTCGACACACAAAAAACAAACGAGGCCTGAAAGCCCCCACGGCTGGCGTGGGAGCCGTGGCGGGCGTCAGATCCGCACGTTGCCGCGCGGCCCGGCGATGGCCCAGATAATCAGGCCCAACACCGGCAGCAGCAGGATCAACAGTATCCACAACACCTTCGCGCCGGTGCTGGCGCCGCTTTTGAACACGTTGATGATCGCCCAGATATCCAGCGCCAGGATGATCAGCCCGATCAGACCATTAAAAGTGGAACCCATGGTGTCGCTCCTAAATGAGGGCATGCCTGCTTAGGATAGTCAGCCGCGGCCAGGGTTCCGCTTTTATTTCAGACGTGGACCGCCACCCTCAAGGCTTCCAGGGACGGTTCGCCCTTGATGCCCACCTGCGCGCACAGTTCCAGCACGCGCGGGACTTGATTGCCGTAGACCAGCACGACCTGAAGCGCGTCATCGAGCAACTGGCTGAAATCCAGCAGCGTGTAGCCGCCGTTTTCCGGGTTCAGGGCGCTCATTTGTACCTGGATGCGGTTCAGTGCGGTCAAGGCGTCGGTCTTGGCCAGTTGCTTGGGCTTGAGGTTGAACGCCACGCCCGGGCCGAACGACGCGACGATCTGCGCGAACAGGTCCTGGTAGCTGTCGGCCTGGAACAGCACGGTGTCCGGCAGGCTGCCGACCACCACCCACTCACCCAGCGGGATGGGGAAGGTGTCGTCGTAGTTGATGTCGGGGTTGGCAGTCAGAAACGCTTGCGGGTCTGCGTAGGCCTGGGCCGCTTCATCCGCCACCTGGGCGATCTCGGGCTCGCTCATGCAGCCGGAGCTGATGTTGCTGATGAGTTCGACAAGCGCGGTTTTCATGGGGCGATCCTGGGGTGGCGGCAATGGGGGGCGCGAAGATAGCACTGCTGGGGCGTAGCAACAAATGCGGCCCCGCGTGTGGCCCCCCCGAAGGCTTAAAGCAGCTTGCTCAATTGCGCCGCCGTGTCCGCTGCGCCCATGGTCTGCGCCGCCGCCAGTGCGGTGGCGCCCTGGGCGTCGGTGGCCTTGGGGTTGGCGCCCTGGCTCAACAGGTAGTCGAGCATGTCTGTGCGGTTGAACATCGCCGCCATCATCAGCGCGGTACGCCCGTCGGAGGAGCACGCATCCACCGGCGCGCCGCCTTCGATCAATGCCTTGACCACCGCCAGGTTGCCCTTGAACGCCGCACCGGCGATCGGCAGTTGATTCTTGTCGTTGGCGATCAGCGGGTCGGCCTTGAACTCCAGCAGCACCTTCACCGCGTCCGCATGCCCGTGATAGGCGGCCAGCATCAACAGCGTGTCGCCGTTGTGGTTGCGAAAATTGGCGGGCAGCCCTTTGGCCAAGAGTGCGGCGAGCATGGCCGCATCGCCTCGGCGAGCCACGTCGAAGACCTGCTCGGCAAATTCGGCGGCTTCGTCTTCGGTCATTTGTTTGGCGTGGTCTGACATGTGGGGGGCTCCTTGTCTGATGCTGTATAAGGCGCCCAGTGTCGCGATGGAGTTCCCCCCTGTCATGCGTTTTTTGCTGAAGGTGCCCATAGCCACAATCAATAGCGGAACTTGCCGCCCTGGATTTCGGCCACCATCTGACCGGTGACCGGCACATAGCAGTCAGACCCGGGCAGCCAGGCGTAGATCGGGTCTTCCCCGGCTTTTTGTGGGTCGAAGGCCTCTTCCTTGAGCTTGACCTTCTGGTATTTGAAGGTACCGGTGGTTTCCATTTTGATCTTGACCCGCAGGAACAACGGCACCGCGTAGTGCGGCAACTGGCAATGGGCAAAGTGCAGCAACTCGCGCATGTCCAGCGACGCCAGCGACTCGGTGGGCGTGATCGCGGCCATACCGGCGCGCCCGTTGGTGTTTTCGATCTCGACGCCGTAGGCCACCACTTCGGAGATTTGCGGGTGTTGCAGCAGGATGTTTTCCACTTCGGTGGTGGAAACGTTCTCGCCTTTCCAGCGATAGGTGTCCCCCAGCCGGTCCACGAATTGCGCGTGGCCAAAACCGATACTGCGCAACAGATCGCCGGTGTTGAAGTAGCGGTCGCCCTTTTCAAACACGTCGGTGAGGACCACCTTGCGGTTCTTTTCCGGGTCGGTGTAGCCGTCGAACGGCGCCTTTTCATCGATCCTTGCCAACAGCAGGCCCTGCCCGCCCTTCTGCACCTGGCGCATGAAACCGTCGCTGCCGCGAATCGGCTCGCAGGTGTCATGGGCGTAGTCCACCAGCGCCCAGTGCATCAGGGAAAACCCGATGGTGTTGTCGAAATTAAGCACGTTGGTGAAGCCGATATTGCCGTCACTGGCGGCATACAGCTCGCAGATATGGTCGACGCCAAAGCGCTCCTTGAATTGGGCCCATACGCCGGGACGCAGGCCGTTGCCGATCATTTTGGTCACGCGGTTATCACGGTCCCGGGCGTTCACAGGCTGGTCGATCAGGTAGCGGCACAGCTCGCCGACATAACCCAGCGTGGTGGCCTTGAACGCGCGTGCGTCCTCCCAGAACTGGCTGGCGCTGAACTTGCGCCGGATGGCGAACCCCGAGGCCCCGGCAATCGCCGAGCCCCAACACACGCACAGCCCGGTCGCGTGGTACAGCGGCAGGGTGCAATACACAACGTCGTCGGGGCCCATGTCCAGGGCGATGGTGCCAAAGCTGGCCGAGGACTTCATCCAACGGCCATGCTTGAAAATCCCGGCCTTGGGCAGCCCGGTGGTGCCGGAGGTGTAGATATAAAAGCAGGGGTCGTTGAAGAAGATCTGCTGGGTGCTGGCGGGGTTTTGCGTCGAGGCATCGGCGCAAGCGGCCAGCAGGTCGACATAACCCGGCGGCGCCTCGGCATCCGGCTGGTCTTCTATAAACCACGTGCGGTCGTCACGGATGGCCACCTGCTCACGGACCGCGTCATAGGCCGCCACCAACTCCGCCCCCACCACAATGGCCACGGGTTGCACCAAGTTCAGGCTGTGCACCAGCACGCCCTGGGTCTGCGCGGTATTGAGCATGGCGCAGATGCCGCCCAGCTTGGCCACCGCCAGCACCGTGAGCAGCAACTCCGGGCGATTTTCGATAAACAGCGCCACCACATCGCCCTTGCCGACGCCTTGCGCCTGCAAGTAGTGGCTCATGCGGTTGGCCTGTTCGTTGGCCTGGCGGTAGGTGAGCCGCGTATCGCGGTACAACAGCGCAACCCCGTCGGGGTTGCGTTGGGCGGCCTGTTCAAAGGTCCAGCCCAGCCCGCACGGCTGCTGGGGGTCGGTGATGTTGGCGACGCGGATGCCACGCACCAGGCGCGGCAGGGCTCGGACAATGGTTGGCACCTTACGCAGCATCATGCCCCAGGTGATCATGTCGTTTTGCTGTGGGTTCATAACAGAAACGTCCTTTTTCTTATTATTCGTATGATCCATCGACAGGCCTTCGCTGTAGGACCAACGCCGACTGCCTTGCAGGAAAATACGCCAGCCATTCTTCGGCTGTACACGCAGGATTTGAAAAGTTTTGTATCCCGTCGGGCCCAGGGAACCTTCGGCCCACACCCCGCAAAATGCAGGATGCACGATGGCCATTCATGCAAATTGCACGAACCCGTTAATTTGCGATATTTCCAAGCTATTGATTTATAACGATTTTTATAAATAACAAGACTGGCACACTCACTGCAACTGTTACTCCATCTACGACATTCATGCGTTAAACGGAGCTGATAGACATGAGCCTGATCCAAGACAAGTTTGCCTCTGTATTCTCCCAATACGACGTGACCACCCAGCCCCGCCCGGATGGCGGCATCCTGCTGACCTTGCGCAACAGCGACGGCAAGCAGGTCAAGCGTTCGATTTCGTATCAACAGCTGCACACCGCCGACCAGCTGACCTGGGTCATCAGCGCGATTCGCCGTGACCTGGCTGAACAGGCCAGCGAGCTGCCACAAATTTCCCTGTTGCAGAGCCAGAACCGCTTTGCCCTGCCGACCTATCACTCGGCCTGATCACCCGGTTTTGACACGAGGCCGTGATGCTCTACGCATCACGGCCTTTTTTGTGGCTTGCACAAACGCTGTTTGAACGCCGCATTCGTGGCCTGAACCCGGTTGCTGACCTGTAATTTGGCGTAGATGTTGCGCAGGTGAAATTTCACCGTGGCCTGTGAGATTGCGCGAATTTTGCTGATTTCCCACACCGTCTTGCCCTCTGACGCCCAACGCAGAATCTCCAGCTCTTTGGGCGTCAAAGGCTGGCCGGACAACATCGCACGGGGCTTGGGTTTACTGCGCCGATTCCCCACAGGGGCTGGCTTGCTGTCAGAGGGAGGCAACAGCTGTTGCACCTCTTTGGATCCGCTCATTCCTGCATCTCCCACGCTGATTAGCCAAATACCGCTGGCAATCGGACTGTTGCTATTGACAGGTCATCATTAGCGAGCCGAGAGAGTTACACAAAGAGTGGAATTACAGGGTGGGCCTTAGAACAAACAGCTGGAGCCTACAAACTTATAGGGCTCTTCCCACAACGTTTTCCAACGGCCGTGGGTTGAACTTTCAAAAGAGACAGGTTCAGTCATCCAATCGCGGGAAACGATGGGCGATGTCATCCCCGGTGAAATCCACCCCGCCGCCCTGCGGCTGGCCGCGCAAGCGAATCGCCAGGAAGTGCGGGCGCTCACCCGCATCGAACCAGTGGGCCACCCCGGCGGGCACTGCCAGCAGGTCATTTTTTTCGCACAGGATGGCGTATACGTAATCGCCAATATGCAGGTTGAACAGCCCACGGCCGGTCACGAAAAAGTGCGCGTCGTCGCAGGACTGACGGTATTCCCGGGGGGCGCTGGCGTCAGCGTCGGCGTGTATTACCTCAACGTTTGCGTAACCGCGCGCGCCCATCAGCCGGTCGATGGGCGCCGTGTACGCCGCGAGCACCTGGGCATGGCTGGCGCCTGGCTCAAGCGTTGTCGCCGCCTGCCAGCGCTCGAACAGCACGCCGTGTTCGGCCAGGGTCGAGGCGATATCGTCAGCGTGGGTCAACACCTTGTTTGGCGTGTCGGGCGTAGAGACGGGGTAGACGCACAGGTAACTCATCAAGCGATTCCTTGGGTGGCGGGGTCAAGCGTTCACAGCCTTTGGCTCATGCAAACGAACGCCGATGATAACGGCAGCGGCCAGGGCCGCGACGCTGGCAATGCTAAACGTCAGGGTGGGGCCCAGCAGGTTCCAGCTGTAACCGGCATACAACGCGCCCAGCGCGCCGCCGGTGCCAGCCAGTGCGGCATAGAGTGCCTGCCCCTGCCCTTGCTGGCGAGCACCAAAACTGCGTTGTACAAACTGGATCGACGAGGCATGGAAACTGGCAAACGTGGCCGCGTGCAGCACCTGCGCCAGCAGCAACACCCAGAAAAACTCGGCGAACGCGCCCAGCAGCAACCAGCGCAGCGCCGCCAACACAAAGCTGGCGAGCAACATGCGGCGCACCGAAAAACGTGTGAGGAGGCGGCTCATGCCCAGGAACATCAACACCTCGGCCACCACCCCCAACGCCCACAACAAACCGATCACGCCGCGGCTGTAGCCGAGGTGTTCCAGGTGCAAGGTCAAAAATGTGTAGTAAGGGCCATGGCTCAACTGCATCAGTGCCACGCAGGCATAAAACGCCAGCACGCCGGGGCTGCGCAATTGCCGCCAGAACCCCTCCCCCGCCAGCCGGCCCTGGTTGACCGGCTGCGCATTGGGCACCCACAGGCTGGCCGCGATGATACCGGCCATGATCACCACGACCACCACCGGGTAAATATCCAGGCTGAGCCAGTCGAACAGGCGCCCCATGATCACCACGGTGAGGATGAAGCCAATCGAGCCCCACAGGCGTACCTGGCTGTAGCGTGAGGTCTGGTTGTGCAGGTGGGCCAGGGTGATGACTTCAAATTGTGGCAACACCGCGTGCCAGAAAAACGCATGCAGGGCCATCACCAGCGCCAGCCAGGCGTAGGACTTGTCGATAAAGATCAGCGAAAAGCTCGCCAGGGTACACACCGCGCCAAACCGCACGATGGCCAGGCGCCGGCCGGTGTAGTCACCCAGCCAACCCCACAGATTGGGCGCGACGCAGCGCATCAACATGGGGATGGCCACCAGTTCGCCAATGCGGGCGGCGGGGAACCCCAGGTGGTCGAAGTACAGCGCCAGAAACGGCGCCGTGGCCCCCAGCAGGGCGAAATAGAACAGGTAAAAGCTGGAAAGTCGCCAGTACGGCAGGCCTGGGCTCATGGGGTTTGCACGGGCCGCTTGGCCGCCCCCCGCGAGCCACACACCGTCACAGCTGGCCCAGCACCGGTGTGCTCACCTGCACGTCGGCGTTCTGCCCGCGATGGCGCAGCAGGTGGTCCATCAGCACGATGGCCATCATCGCCTCGGCGATGGGCGTGGCGCGGATGCCCACGCACGGGTCGTGACGGCCTTTGGTGATCACATCCACCGGATTGCCGTGCACATCGATCGAGCGGCCGGGCGTGGTGATGCTCGACGTGGCCTTGAGCGCCAGGTGCGCGACGATCGGCTGGCCGGACGAGATACCGCCCAGGATGCCGCCAGCGTTGTTGCTGAGAAACCCTTCGGGCGTCAGCTCGTCACGGTGCTCGGTGCCGCGTTGGGCGACGCAACTGAAACCTGCGCCGATTTCCACGCCTTTGACCGCGTTGATGCTCATCAGCGCGTGGGCCAGTTCGGCGTCGAGGCGGTCGAAAATCGGTTCGCCCAGGCCCGGCTTGACGCCTTCGGCGACCACGGTGATCTTGGCGCCCACGGAGTCCTGGTCGCGGCGCAACTGGTCCATGTAGGCCTCCAGCTCCGGCACTTTGTCCGGGTCGGGGCTGAAAAAGGCGTTTTGCTCGACGCTGTCCCAGGTCTTGAACGGGATTTCGATAGGGCCCAGTTGGCTCATGTAACCGCGCACGACGATGCCCTGGGTGGCCAGGTATTTCTTGGCGATGGCACCCGCCGCGACGCGCATCGAGGTTTCGCGCGCCGAGCTGCGGCCGCCGCCTCGGTAGTCGCGCTCGCCGTATTTGTGGTGGTAGGTGTAGTCGGCGTGGGCCGGGCGGAACAGGTCCTTGATGGCCGAGTAGTCCTTGGACTTCTGGTCGGTGTTGCGGATCAACAGGCCGATGGCGCAGCCCGTGGTGCGGCCTTCGAACACGCCAGAAAGGATCTCGACTTCGTCGGGCTCCTGGCGCTGGGTGGTGTGGCGGCTGGTGCCGGGCTTGCGGCGGTCGAGGTCACGCTGCAAGTCTTCCAGGGACAGCGCGAGCCCGGGCGGGCAGCCATCGACAATGGCGACCAACGCCGGGCCATGGCTTTCGCCGGCGGTGGTGACTGTGAACAGCTTGCCGAAGGTGTTGCCGGACATGCGGGGCGCTCCGTGAAATCAGTTGAAATAACTCAACCCTGGTAAACAAGTGCGCCAGTATACGCAGGCTCTTGCCGTAGTTCATCCTCGAAACCTTCCCGGCAGGCCTTGGTCCAACCGACACTTCACCAATAATGGCGCGATGATGCTGCGAGTTCTGCTGTTGACCCTCACCCTGTTTTCCAGCGTCGGCTTCGCCGCTGCCCCCGTGGTGCTGCAACGCCCCATCAGCCTGGACACCGGCCATGGCGAGCTGTTTGGTTCGTTGTTGCTGCCCCAGTCCGACAAACCGGTGCCGGTGGTGCTGATCATCGCTGGCTCTGGCCCCACCGACCGCAACGGCAACAGCGCCGACGGCGCCCGCAATGACAGCCTCAAGCGCCTGGCCTGGGTGCTGGCCCGGCACAACATCGCCAGCGTGCGTTACGACAAACGCGGCGTGGCGGCGAGCCTGGCGGCCACCCCCGATGAGCGCAACCTGACCCTGGACGCCTACGTCGCCGACGCCGTGGCCTGGGGCAACTTGCTCAAGGCCGACGCGCGCATGGGCCCCCTGATTGTGCTGGGCCACAGCGAGGGCGCGCTAGTGGCGGCCCTCGCCGCCCCGCAACTGAACCCGGCCGGGGTGGTGTCGCTGTCGGGCAGCGCACGCCCGGTGGACCAGGTGATCCGTCAGCAGCTGGCCGAGCACTTGCCCCCGGCGCTGATGCTGCGCAGCAACCAGATCCTCGATCACCTCAAGGCCGGCCAGCTGGACACCGATGTACCCGGCCCGCTGCAGAGCATTTTCCGACCCAGCGTGCAGCCTTATCTGATCAGCCTGTTCCGTGCCGATCCTTCAGCGGCCTTCGCGAAGCTGAGCATGCCAGCGCTGATTCTCCAGGGCACCCACGACCTGCAAGTGAACGTCGACGATGCCCGGCAATTGCAAAAAGCCAAGCCGGACGCCGAGTTGACGGTGATCGAGGGCATGAACCACGTGATGCGCATCGTGCCCAATGACGTGAAACAACAGTTGGCCTCCTACAACGACCCGCAATTGCCGCTGGCGGCCGAACTGGGCGATCGCCTGGTGGGCTTTATCCAGGGGCTGGGCGCCCGTTAGCGCGCATTCTTTCTCCAGTCCTGGGCAAATCGGCCGATAAGGCAAAGGTCGGCAGCAAAAAGCCTGCCGACCCGCTGAGCTTGACAGGAACGCGCCGAATGACGAACACCGAAGCCACACCTCAATCCACCGCCGACACGCCGGCACCCGCCGTCGCCGACTCGGCCCCGTTGCCGTGGGCGGACGTTCAGGCCGAACATTTCAAAATGCTGCGCCTGGCCCCGCTGGCCACCGATCGCGCCACGGGCCTGCGGCCGCTGCGTTTTGTGCAATTTGGTTACGCCGAGCGTAATAACAAGGACCAGAGCCTGCTGCGGATGGTCATCCAACTGCCCGGCCAGCGGGTGCGCCGCGAGCAGAACCACTTGGACATCTGGGTGGACCACGCCACCCATCGCGTGCATTTTGGCCCGGGCAACAGCCTGGAGATCGAACCGGCCAACCGCGGCCTGGGCCGCTTCCTGGTGGCCCAAGGCGCTGCCTGGGCGAAGAAAAAGTGGTCGCATTACCGCGTCGACGGTGTGGACCTGGCCAACAAAGACGCCCTGAACGAAGCCACCCGCCTGCGGCGCGACCACTTTTTGCGCATCCAGGGGTTTGATGTGGCCTACGCCGATGTCCAGCATTTGAAAGGCAACGTGCAGCCGGGCAAGGTCGGGGATGTGCTCGACAGCTGGAACACCGAGAAGGTGCAGTTTGTCGAGATTCTGGAAGCCGCGCAGATGCTGCAACAGGCCGAGCAAAACCTGGCGGAACAGGAAGTGAAGCTGCGCAACGAAGAAGAAAAGGTGGTGAAGTTCAAGCGCGAGGACAGCGGGTTGCGCTTTACCATCACCTGCCTGGTGGCGTTTACCGTGTTTCAGGCCGGTTTGCTGATCTGGATCGCCACGCACCGCTGACGCACTGAAGGCTCACGCCGTGTGGGAGCCGCAGGCGGGCTCCCACGCCAGGTCCGTTTATACCAGGGACGCGAACAGCGCCTGGTGCGCCCGGCATTGTTCGGCCGTGAGCATGAACACACCGTGGCCGCCGCGCTGGAAGTCCAGCCAGGCAAAGTCCACTTGCGGGTACAAGGCCTCGACATGCACCTGGCTGTTGCCCACCTCGACAATCAGCAAGCCCTTCTCGGTCAGGTGGTTCGCCGCCTCGGCCAGCATGCGCCGCACCAGGTTCAAGCCATCATCGCCACACGCCAGGCCCAGCTCGGGCTCGTGCTGGTATTCGTCGGGCATGTCGGCAAAGTCTTCGGCATCGACATACGGCGGGTTGGATACGATCAAATCAAAACGCTGGCCCGGCAGGCCATCAAAGCCGTCGCCCTGCACGGTGTACACACGCTCGTCGACGCCATGGCGCTCGATGTTCTGGTTGGCCACTTCCAGCGCTTCAAAGGACAGGTCTGCCAGCACCACTTCGGCGTCCTGGAACTCGTAGGCGCAGGCAATCCCGATGCAGCCGGAGCCGGTGCACAGGTCGAGAATGCGCGCAGGCGGCGTGCCCAACCACGGCTCGAAGCGGTTTTCGATCAGCTCGCCAATGGGCGAACGCGGAATCAGCACACGCTCGTCAACGATAAACGACAGCCCGCAAAACCAGGCCTCACCTAGCAGGTAGGCGGTGGGCACGCGCTCCTCGATGCGGCGCTTGAGCAAGCGTTGCAGGTTGACCAGCTCGTCGTCTTCCAGGTTGCAATCCAGGTAGCTGTCGGCGATTTCCCACGGCAGGTGCAGCGCACCGAGTACCAATTGCCGGGCTTCGTCCCAGGCATTGTCGGTGCCGTGGCCAAAAAACAGGTCCTCGCCATGGAAACGGCTGACAGCCCAACGGATATGGTCGCGCACGGTGCGCAGGCGGGAAGTGATCACGGGGGCAAGCTCCTGGAAAAAACGACGGGCGATTCTAACAGCCTTGGGCGGCATCGACGATGTGGGAAAGCGTCGGCGCCATCCGTCGGATTTCACCTCATTTGCGCGTTTTGCGTAAACGTAATGCCCTATTGACATCGCTGCACGCCAACAACGGCGTACCTTACGAGCATAGCCATTCACAGAACCGCTCAGCCAGAGGACAATGTCGCAAAAGCCCCCCTCACAGGAGCCCCAGAATGTCCGTTCCAAAGACGATGTTTCAACTCAGTGGTCGTGGTTATGCGGCAGCCAATCTGCAACACGCCACCCTCGTGATCATCGATGCCCAGAGGGAATACCTCAGTGGCCCCCTCGCCCTTTCGGGCATGGACGCAGCCGTCGAAAACATCAAGCACCTGCTGGCCGCCGCCCGCAGCGCCGGGCGCCCGATCGTGCACGTGCGTCACCTGGGCACCGTCGGCGGGCTGTTCGACCCCCAGGGCGAGCGCGGCAAATTCATCCCGGGCGTTGAGCCCCAGGGTGACGAAACCATCATCGGCAAGTTGCTGCCCAGTGCCTTCCACGGCACGGGCCTGGAAAAACACCTGCAGGACCTGGGCTCGCTGGACCTGATCGTGTGCGGCTTCATGAGCCACTCCAGCGTCAGCACCACCGTGCGCGCCGCCAAGAACCTGGGGTTTCGCTGCACCCTGGTGGAAGACGCCTGCGCCACCCGCGACCTGCCTTACAAGGGCGGCATCCTGAGCGCCGAGCATGTGCAACAAACCGAGATGGCCATCATGGCTGACAACTTCGCCACTCTTGCCCTGACCCACGACCTGGCCTGATTGACCTGCGATGAGCGGCGCGTCTGATGGCCCGCAGTGCCACTACGCACCGCTCATCCGCAACCGGCTGTCGTTTGCTGCAATTGCCTCGGCACCCGGAACAACCTGAGTATCTTCCGGTCGAAGGCCCGATACCCTGGAGGAAAGGTCGGAATGAAGCTATCCGATGGTTTTGATGCACGCCGCTTGCGCCCCAAAGGCCCGCGCAACTGGCGTTTGCGGCTCGGCGCAGGTTTTGCTGCCTTGCTGGCGATTGCCGGCCTGTTGCTGGCAGGGGCGGGCGCCGCCGGTTTGTTGGGGCACTCCCCCGCCTTGGGCGAGCTCAATGCCAGCCCGGGCGGTGCGGCGGTGCTGATCGGGCTGGGCCTGCTGGTGCTGTGGTTGGGCGTGGCCCTGTGGCGGCGGTGCCGTCGGCGCCTGCGTCAGCCCACATCGTTGAACATCGCCTCGCACCTGATGAAAAAGCACAACTGATGGCGTTCTTGCACGTCCTGGCGCCGCGATTTAGGTAAACTGCCCGCCCTTCGCGGAGGCTGACATGCAAGACGACGATTTTTCCCTGTTCAAAAACGAGCTGCGCGGCGTCAAGCCGATCAAGCACGACCGTGCCGACACCGGCAAACCCAAGGCCGACCGCGCGCAGATCGCCAAGCTGCGCCAATCGGCCACGGTGAGCAGCGAAACCACCACCGTGGACGGCCTATCGGACCAATTCGTCATTGACGTGGGCCCCGAAGACGAACTGATGTGGTCCCGCGACGGCGTCCAGGAAAGCCAGGTGCGCAAGCTCAAAGCGGGCCAGATCCCGTTCGAAGGCAGCCTGGACCTGCACGGCATGACCGTGGAAAAAGCCCGCGAAACCCTCTGGGCCTTTCTAGCCGAAGCCACCAAGTTTGAAATCCGCTGCGTGCGCGTCACCCACGGCAAAGCCGTGCGCCTGGACGGCAAGCGGCCGATGATCAAAAGCCACGTCAACACCTGGCTGCGCCAGCATGCCCAGGTGCTCGGCTTCACCTCCTGCCAACCCCGCCACGGCGGCGCGGGGGCGGTGTATGTGATGCTCAAGCGCACGATGATGGAGGGGCGTGACGAGTGACAGACGAAAAAGCCCGGCGCAGACGCCGGACTTTTTATTGAACGCTGTCCTGCCGATCAGTCATCGCGAGGTGCTTGAGCATTCTTCTCTCTTGCAGCAGAAATGACCGCCTTTTGCAGGCTGATCGCCGTATTGGCCGCGTCACGGTAAATCGCACGGCGCTCCTCTATCGAGCCGCTGCGAAAAAACGCTGACATTGCAGTCGAGTGTTTTTTTTCAGTCAGGTCCGTCATTTCACCGTTCATAGGGCTACACCGGTCAAAATTTGCTCAAGTTGCGTTTGATGGTAAGGATGCCTGATAAGGTCGTCAATTTCCTCGACACAAAGATTGATGCCAATGTCCGCATCGGTACCGTCAGTGTCTTTGATAAGAACGTCTACCTGAAGTCGATCTCGAAACTCACCCTTTAGTGCACACACTGTCGTTTTCGCCGCATAAAACTGACGAACAAACTCTTTGCATGGAATATTGCGCCCTTCAATAGCCTCCCGGGCGAGTACAAACTCCCAGGCCAACTCAGGTTTTTGGTACACATAAATGATTTGAACGGCGCGATTTTTCTTGTCGAGTGCGCGCTGAATATTTTTCCGAGCAACGTCAAGATTCGCCAGCGTGCCATCCAGCAAGAATGACTGACTCTGTTGATAAACCAGATCGAGGGTGCGCTCAACGATTACCGTCACCCCACGTTGAAAGAGGCTTGAGTTCGCTCCCGTGTACTCCGGGAAATAAGTTCTGAAATCGTCAGGATCTATGCGTAGCGCCGTAGAACCACCCGCCTCCATCAAACGAATGAACGACTTGGACACCTCCGTCTTACCAGCCCCCGGAGATCCTGCCATAAACACCGAGACGGGGTATTGCTCGCCGGGATATTGACTTAAACAGGCCAGTTCTCGTGCGATCCGGGTCCGATTTGCCTTGGCAAAGATCAACGCACGCTCGCAGATGCCGCTCTCTTGCGCTGCCATCACGTCCTCCAGAGTAAGCGTCGACTTTAACATCCGCTCCGCCCGGGAATACACCTGTGGGCACACCTACGCTACTATGTACGCCATTCACCAGCGCATCTTGCGGGCCGCCTTAATATTCCCGCCTCGCTGAAGCAACGCTTCACATTGGTACAGGCATACACCGTACCGTTCTGAAACCCATACGGAAACAGCCCTGTGACACTGGAACAAAACTACACCGCGATCCTCGGCCAGCTCGGCGAAGACGTATCCCGCGAGGGCCTGCTCGACACGCCAAAACGTGCCGCGAAAGCCATGCAGTACCTTTGCCGCGGTTATGAGCAGACGCTCGAAGACGTTACCAACGGGGCCTTGTTCAGCTCCGACAACAGCGAAATGGTACTGGTCAAGGACATCGAGCTGTATTCGCTGTGCGAGCATCACATGCTGCCGTTCATCGGCAAGGCGCATGTGGCATATATCCCCAGCGGCAAGGTGCTGGGCCTGTCCAAGGTTGCGCGGATTGTCGATATGTATGCCCGCCGCCTGCAGATCCAGGAAAACCTCAGCCGCCAGATCGCCGACGCGGTGATGCAGGTCACCGGCGCGATGGGCGTGGCCGTGGTGATCGAAGCCAAGCACATGTGCATGATGATGCGCGGCGTAGAGAAGCAGAATTCGTCGATGATCACCTCGGTCATGCTGGGTGAGTTCCGCGAAAACGCGGCCACCCGCAGCGAGTTTCTCAGCCTGATCAAGTAACAGGTCGAGGCACAGAAGAACCGGCATTCATCGCCGGTTTTTTTTCGTCCGTGAAAAATCAGGTAAGCTGCCGCCCCTTCGTTAATGGGCAAGAGGTTTACGCCGTGTTAGTCAAAGCACTTCGAGTGGGCCTCGGCCAGATCATCATCCTGGTCGACTTCATCACCCGTCCGCGCAAACTCAAGCGTGGCAACGAGCAGCAAGCGCAGGTGGACGAAGCCGCCAAGGGCCTGACCCTGTACCAGTTCCATGCGTGCCCGTTCTGCGTGAAGACCCGCCGCACCCTGCACCGGCTGAACGTGCCGGTGGCCTTGAAGGACGCGAAAAACAACGCGCACGACCGTCAGACCCTGCTGGAGCAAGGCGGCAAGATCAAGGTGCCGTGCCTGCGCATCGAGCAAGACGGGCAGACCACCTGGATGTACGACTCCAAAGTGATCATCGCCTACCTGGACCAACGCTTCGCAGCGGCCTGACCGGCCAGCCTCAGGCCGGGGCCACCCACTCAAGGTCCAGCAGCGCGCTGCCCAGGCACTTGCCATGGGCGTCCAGCGCCAGTGAACGGGTGACCCCGCCGCGCAAAATCCCCGGCAACACAAAATTCAGCGCCTGCACATGGGGCAGTTCATAACGCCTTACCGGCGCCGCCCCAGGTTCACGCAGTGGCGCAAAAAAGGCGGCCACCCGCTCGGCCGTCAGGTACGCGCACAACAGCGGATAGTCTTCGGCCCGGTAGGCAATGATCGAGATGTTCGAGGTGTCGCCCTTATCTCCCGTGCGGGAATGAGCCAGCTGGCGCAGTTTCATACGTCGATCCTCGGGTTGACTGCACTGCGCGGTAACAGCAGCGACGCCACCGCCACCACCTGCCGCACGCTTTTACTGGCACCGCCGCCGCCGGACGGGCCGTTGGTGTAGAGGGTTTCGACTTCATTACCGACGCGCACGGCCTCGTGGCGGTCGTCACAACGGGCGGCCACCCGCAGGCGCACTTCCCAGGGCTCGACGGCGCTGCGCTCACCGTGCAGCGCGTCCATGCCGATCAGTTCGGCGCGCACCTCCTGCATCTTCACGCCCATCAACGCCAGGCGCTTGAGCACCACGTCCCGCGCCAGTTGCGCACGGGCCACGGCGCCGGGGCCGCCGTAAGACATCTGCCCCTCACCGATCCACCCGTCCAGGTAACCCACGCTGACCTTGAGCTGCTCAGGCCGCGCACGTCCTTGGGCGCCCAGGGCCTGAACCCGGTCGACCGCTTGCTCGACAAACGCCACTTGGGAAAAGTCAGCGGTCACGTCCGGCGTGAGGTACGCCGCCGGGTCGTGCACTTCATAAATCAACTGTTCGATGCAGGTCGCCCGGCTGACCCGCCCACCGGAGCCCGCCACTTTGGTGATCACGGCCGTGCCATCCGCTTCGATTTGCGCCAGCGGGAACCCCAGCCGCGCCAGGTCATCCACGTCTTTGAAGCCCGGGTCGGCAAAATACCCCCCGCTTACCTGCCCCGCGCATTCCAACAGATGCCCCACCAGGGTGCCCTGCCCCAGGCGTTGCCAGTCGTCAGCCGCCCAGCCGAACTCGAACATTTGCGGCGCCAGGAACAGGGACGGGTCCGCCACCCGCCCGGTAATCACCACGTCGGCGTCGGCACGCAGGGCGTCGATAATGCCCTCGGCGCCCAGGTAGGCGTTGGCGGAAATCAACCGCTCGCCCAACGAACCGAGGGTCTGGCCGTTATCCAGCAGGGCCTCTGGCTGGCCGCGCAGCACGGGCAGCACATCATCGCCCACCACCGCCGCCACCTTGAGCGACACGCCCAACACCGCCGCGATCCTGCGCACTTCGGCGGCCGCCGCCACGGGGTTGGCCGCGCCCATGTTGGTGATCACCCGCAGGCGTCGCCGCCCCTCATGCCGACCGACAAACGGCAACACCCGGTGCATGCGCTCGCTCAACAGCGGGTCGTAGCCGCCGTGCGGGTCGCTGATGCGCGCCTGTTGCGCCAGCGCGATGGTGCGCTCGGCCAGGCACTCGAACACCAGGTAATCCAGGTCGCCCTGCTCGGCCAACTCCACCGCAGGTTCGATACGGTCGCCGGAATAGCCGGCGCCAGAACCAATGCGCAAGGTTTTCATCTCAAATCACTCCCAGGAGCAAAGCCGTCAGGGTCATCAACACCGACGCGGCAAACAGAAACGGAATGGTGAAGCGTTGGTGATCGGCCAGTTCGATCTTGCACAGGCCCACCAGCAGGAAGGTCGCTGGGGTCAGCGGGCTGACCGGGAAACCGGTGGTGTGCACGCCCAACAGCGAGGCCTGGGCCACTTGCAGCGGGTCCACGCCCAGGGCCTTACCGACTTCGGCGATCACCGGCATTACGCCGAAATAGTAGGAATCGGGGTCGAACAGCATGCTCAGCGGCATCGACAAAAAGCCCACCACTGCCGGGATCACCTTGCCGTGGCCCGCCGGGATCTGCGCCACCGCTACCTCGGCAATGGCCTTGAGCATGCCGGTGCCTTGCATGATGCCGGTGAACACCCCGGCGGCGAGCAGGATGCTGGCCATGGTCAGCGCGGTCTTGGCGTGGGCGTCGATCCGTGCGCGCTGGGCATCGACGTTGGGGTAGTTGATGCACAGCGCCACCACGGTGCCCAGCATGAACATCACCACCGGGTCCACCCAGCCAGCGATCATCACCACCATCACCAGCACGGTCAACACCAGGTTGACCCAGAACAGGCGCGGGCGACGCAGTTGCAGGTCGTCATCGCTGAGCACCCGCTGCGGCACCGCGCCCGCGTTGGCACCGGCGCCCAGGCCCAGGCGTTTTTCTTCACGGCGGCCCAGCCACCAGGCGCTGGCGAACACAAAGATCAGGCCGACGATCTGCACCGGAATCAGCGGCTGGAACAGGTCCGCCACCGGCACGTGCAGCGCCGCCGACGAACGCAGCACCGGGCCGGTCCAGGGCAGGAAGTTCACCCCCGCCGCCATCGCCGCCACGCAGGCGAGGATGCGTTTATCGATCCCCAGCCGCGTGTACAGCGGCAGCATCGCTGGCACCGTCACCAAAAACGTCACCGCGCCGGAGCCGTCCAGGTGCACCAGCAGCGCAAGCGTCGCGGTGCCCACCACAATGCGCGTAGGGCGCGTCCCCACGGTGCGCAGGATGCGGTCGATGATCGGGTCGAGCATTCCGGCGTCGGTCATGATCCCGAAAAACAGGATGGCAAACACAAACATGCCCACCACCGGGGCGACGTTCTTGATACCGGTGATGATGAAAGCGCTGGTTTGCAGGCCGAAACCGCCGAGCAGCGCGGCGATGATCGGCAAGGCGATCAGCGCTACCAGCGGTGAGAGGCGCTTGCTCATGACGGCAGCGAGCAGGCACAGGATGGTGACAAGTCCCAGGGTGGCAAGCATGGGGGTACTCCACAGTGGCCGTCAGCGGCCCGTTATTGTTTTAAACGGAGTATTGGAATCGCGTTTATTTTTGTAAATTGGAATATTCAGTCGCCAGCGTTCGGAAAAACAAAATGAAAAATTCGATCCAGCACATTCAGGCGTTTCTCGCGGTGGCCCGCACCGGCAGTTTCACCAAGGCGGCCAACGAGTTGCACCTGTCACCGTCTGCGCTGACCGTGCAGGTGCAGCAACTTGAAGACTGGCTGGGCGTGGCCCTGCTCGACCGCAGCCCGCGCCACGTGAGCCTCACCGCCGCTGGCATCGACGCGCGGGGGCCGATGGAGAAACTGCTGTTGGACCTGGACAACATCGTCACCGGCTCCCGGGACCTGGCTGCCCTGCGCCGGGGCGTGGTGACGATCGCCGCCCTGCCCTCGGTGTGCGCGGGCGCCCTGCCCCCGGCATTGCGGGTGTTTCGTGAGTGCTTTGCCGGGATCGAAGTGCGCCTGCACGACCTGGTGGCCCACCGCATTCACGCACAGGTACGCGCCGGTGAGGTGGATTTCGGCATTGGTGTGCGCGCACGGCTGAGCCATGGGCTGGCATTTATGCCGGTACTCAATGACCGGTTGTGCGCCTTTGTGCCGCAGGGTCATCCCTTGAGCGGGCACGCCGTGTTGACGCTTGAGCAACTGGCCGACCAGCCGATCATCCTCACCGGGCGCGACAGCAGCGTGCGCGAGCAGGTGGACGCGCTGTTCGATGAAACCCGGTTAAGGCTGAACGCCGGGATGGAGGCCAACTACATGTCCACCGTGCTGGCGCTGGTGCGCCAAGGGCTGGGGGTCAGCGTGCTGCCGGAGTCGGCGGCAGACAGCCTGGAGGGGTTGCAACGCATTGCGATCGACCACCCGGGGGTCAATCGCGAGATTGGCTTGATCAGCCGCAGCGGCCAGGCATTGAGCCCGGCGGCGCAAAAATGCTTCCACTTGTTGAAGGAAGAACTCGAGGGGGCCCACCGTTCGTGACGCCCCCCGGTTTTACAGCGCGGTAGAGTCCAGCATCGCCACGTGCCGGGGATGGCTGGCCACGCGCTCGATCCAGGCTTGCACCGCCGGGTAAGCGCTCACATCAAAGCCGCCCTCATGCGCCACGTGGGTGTAGGCATACAGCGCCACGTCGGCAATCGAGAATTGCTCGCCCACCAGGTAAGGGGTGAGTTGCAGCTGTTTTTCCATCACCTTGAGCGCCTTGTTGCCGCCCTTTTGCAACTTGCGGTGTTCTTCCCGGCGCGCCTCCGGCAGCCCCAGGTACAGCTGGATAAACCGCGCCACCGCAATGTACGGCTCGTGGCTGTACTGCTCGAAAAACTGCCACTGCAGCACTTGTGTGCGCAGGCGTGGTTCGCTGGGCAGAAATTCGCTGCCATCGGCGAGGAAGTTGAGGATCGCGTTGGACTCCCACAGGCAGGTGCCGTCTTCAAGTTCCAGCACCGGGATTTTGCCGTTGGGGTTCTTGGCCAGGAACTCGGCCGTCTCGGTGTCGCCGTTGAGGATGTCGATGTCCACCCACTGATACGGGACACCCAAAAGGTTGAGCATCAACTTGACCTTGTAGCAGTTGCCCGACTTGTAATCGCCATAAACCTTGTACATGGGGCTCCCCTTATGCCGCTTGCGCGTGCTGTGCTTGACGGACCACCGCGGTTCACCGGGCATGAACGCAATGTTCTGCTCGCGCGCAGGAGCCAACAAAGTGCGGGTGTTGAGCGCGGGTTTCAAGGCCCGCAGGAAGAATAATCCAGCCTGGGGCAACTGCCCGTCGGCCAGGTCGCTGAAAGGGCGCGGCCACAGGGCCTGGAATGCGGCAAGGGAAGGCTGGCCTTTCAGGCCCTTTGCACACACAATCGAAAACATTATTTGCTTTATTTGTATACAAAAGCATAATTCGCTTCGTGCGCACTCTTGACCTAATGGTCAAAAAAATCGCCAGTACCTCAAAGCGTCGCTGCCCACCTCTGTGTCCGGCGCTGGAAATAACAATAAAACTCTTGAGGAGTACTGCTGTGGAAAGCCCAAAATCCGAAGCCCCAACGCTGGAACTCGCCCCGCCCAATGCCGGTTGGCTGGACCGCCTGTTCAAGCTGCGCCTGCACGGCACCACGGTGAAGACTGAGCTGCTGGCCGGCCTCACCACCTTTATCACCATGGCCTACATCATCTTCGTCAACCCCAACCTCATGGCCGACGCGGGCATCGACCACGGCGCGGCGTTCGTGGCCACCTGCATCGCCGCCGCCCTGGGTTGCCTGTTGATGGGCCTATACGCCAACTGGCCAGTGGGCCTGGCGCCGGGCATGGGCCTGAACGCGTTTTTCACCTACACCGTGGTCGGCACCCTGGGCTATCACTGGGAAACCGCGCTGGGGGCGGTGTTTATCTCCGGCTTATTGTTCATGGTCCTGACCCTGTCACGCATTCGCGAGTGGCTGCTCAACAGCATCCCCGTCAGCCTGCGCCACGCCATGGGCGCAGGCGTGGGCCTGTTTCTGGGGGTGATCGGCCTGAAAACCGCCGGCATCATCGTCGACAGCCCGGCCACGCTGATCAAGCTCGGCTCGCTGCACGAGCCTGCACCGCTGTTGGCCGCCGTGTGTTTCCTGCTGATTGCCGTGCTCAGTTACCACCGGGTGTTCGGCGCCATCCTCATCAGCATCATCGCCGTGACCCTGGCCGGGTGGGGCCTGGGGCTGGTGCACTACAACGGCATCCTCTCCGCCCCGCCGAGCCTGGCGCCCACCTGGATGGCCATGGACGTTGCCGGGGCGTTCAACGTGAGCATGATCAGCGTGGTGTTCGCCTTTTTGTTTGTGCACATGTTCGATACCGCCGGCACCCTGATGGGCGTGGCCCAGCGCGCCGGGCTGGTGAAGGCAGACGGGCGCATCGACAACCTGTCCCGCGCCTTGAAAGCCGACAGCGCCTCCAGCGTGTTCGGCGCCATGGTCGGCGTGCCGCCAGTGACCAGCTACGTGGAGAGCGCCGCCGGAGTGGCCGCCGGGGGCCGCACCGGCTTGACCGCCGTCACCGTGGGCCTTTTGTTTGTGGCCGCGATGTTTTTTGCGCCGTTGGCTGGCATGATCCCCGCCTACGCCACCGCCGGGGCGCTGATTTACGTGGCGATGCTGATGATGGCGAGCATGGCCCAGATCGAGTGGGGCGACGCCACCGACAGCATCCCGGCCATCGTCACCGCCATCATGATGCCGCTGACGTTTTCGGTTGCCGACGGCATCGCCCTGGGCTTTATCACCTACGTGGCGCTCAAGGCCGGTACGGGCAAGCACAGGGAAATCTCCCTGAGCCTGTGGGTGTTGTGCGGGATTTTTATCGCGAAATTTGTGTTTCTGTGAGGCGTCGTGGCAAGCGGCTTGACGCTTGCCACGGCCCCCTTAACTTCCTCTAACGGACCCTCGTCATGCCCCTCGACACGTTCCTTCTCTTCAGCACCGCTGCCCTGGTCGTCATTCTGATCCCCGGCCCCTTGTCGCTGTTGATGATCAGCAACAGCCTCAACTACGGCCTGCGCCGTTCCTACCCTGCGTTTCTGGGCGGTGTGTTGGCCTCGATTTGCCTGTTGAGTGCCTCGGCACTGGGGCTGGGCGCGCTGTTGATGGCGTCCGAGCGGCTGTTCAGTGCCTTGAAGATCGTCGGCGCGGTGTACCTGTTCTACCTCGCCTGGCAGAGCTGGCGGCAATCGCGGCAACCGGCCAACGGCGCGGTGGTGCCTCAGGCCCTGCCTGCCCCGCGCTTTCGTGCACTGTTTGGCCGGGCGTTTGTGCTGGGCGCCAGCAACCCCAAGGACATCCTGTTTTTTGCCGCCTTCCTGCCGCAGTTTCTCGACAGCCAGCAACCGTTCTTGCCGCAACTGTTGCTGATGATCGTCACCTGGACGGTGCTGGACCTGATCTGCAAGCTGGCCTACGGCCTGAGTGCCCATGGCGCAGCGCGTTACCTGCGCAGCGGCAAGGGCCAGCACTGGTTCAACCGGGTCAGCGCCGCTCTGTTCGGGGCCGCCGGCGCCGCGGCTTTGCTCCGGGCCTGACACTGCCGAAGCGGACAAAAAACACCGTGGGCGCGGCTTTGGGCGTCCATTGGATACCGGCGATGATCTTCACCAGGCGGTTCTCCTCCAACGCCGTCTTGACCGGGAGAAAATCGGCGGCATACGACCGGGTCTGGCTGCGCCGGACAAACCACTCATCGGTGAGCTGCACCGACCGGTTGGCATGCAGGTTGATATTGGATTTCTGCACCCAGCGCGTCATCACGTAGTACAGGTTGTTGGAGTGCGGGTGGGTGCAGCACAAGTCCACCGAATGCTGCGAGCCGGGCTTCTTTTCTATCCGCTGCACCACGAACCCCTGCTGCTCCAGCAAGGTCTGGACCGCACGCGTATTCACCTGTGCCCGGGCGGTGTAGTTGCGCGTGCTGGGGGTTCGCAGTGCCGTGTCCAGGGGGTGCGGCGGGACAAAATCCAGCCGGCTGTAACCCGGGCTCATGCCGTCGTAGCCGATATAGACGCTGGCCATCGTGCGGCTTTCCAAGGGCCTGAGCATGTTCAGCAAATCGTCGGTGCGGCCCAGTGAATGAGGCGCCAGCCATTTGTCCAGCACCACCCGCAGGCCCAGCAAATGGGTGGCCGTGACGGCAGGATGAGGGTCGATCAGTTGAACCAGCCGCTCGATCACGAAGTAACGGCTGCTGGCAGTCATCAGCGCAAACGCCCGGTGCACCGACACTTCCAGCGGCTCGATAAATAACGGCGGATGCACCCGCCACACGCCGTCCGCCGCCCGCGAAGCCGGCAACGGCTGGTCGGCCAGGGCCGCACCCAGCCAGTGATTGATATTGAGCGAGGCCGAAAGCGCCGGTGGCTGGTTGCGGGTGATAAAGGCCAGGTTTTGCGATGACGTGTCGCGGCCTTCGGGCAGCAGTCGGTAATAGCGGTTGCCCTGGCGCATCACCGTGAAGGTGTCCAGCGACGGCGGCGTCATGACCTGGAAGACCTGGCGCGGCGGCAGTACTTCGCGCAGGGTCATGTCGGTGACAAAGCCCCAACCCTGCCACCCCTCGGGCGCCATCGGAGCCTGATGCACCAACCGTTTGAGCGCCGTCAGCGCCGGGGGCGTCCACTCGGGCGACGACGGCGTGGCCGCCCAGGGCCGCCACATGGCATGGCTGGGCCCCGGCTGCGGGGCGTCGGCTTGCAGCAACCATTCACGCGGGCCCTCGATGTGCAAAATCAGCTCGTCGTGCCCGTGGGCCTCGGGGTTCTTGAGCCGTAGCAACGGCTCATCGTCACGCCGGTACACGGTGTAGCGATGGCTGTCGTCCACCACGAATTGCTCGCCCTGCTTGGCGAAACTGCCCCGGTTACCGGGGCCTTGCAGCGCGACTGCATCGTCCAGGGTACGTGCCTTGCGCCAGTGCGTCAGGGCTTTGAAGGGTTTGACAAACCACGCGTGGCCCGCAAAAACAGCCGACGACCGGCGATGCAACTGCCTCAACGCGCCGCGCAGGGGCACCCCCTTGCTGCCGGGCACAAACGTGGTCAACACATCGATAAAAGCCAGCAGGGTCACAAAGGCCAGGTCCACCCCTTCATGACTGGTCCGCCCATGATGCAAGCGCCTGGCCGCCAGCAGCACTTCCCACAGGCTGATGCCCAGCCCGATCACCGGCACAAACGACAACACGCCGCGTACCGTGGCCTCGCGCTGTTCGCCCAGGCGTTCTTCGCGGTAGGCCGCCAGCAGTTGCGCAGAATGGGAGCGGCCCTGGCTGCGCCGCTGGATCTCGAACACCCGCGCATGGGCCAGCAACGCCACCATGTCGTCATGGTCAGTGGCGATGACCTCCAGCCAGGCGGTGGGGGCTTGGTCGACCTGCTCCTGGATCTGCGCCTCGATGTCATTCAGGGCGGCGGCCGCCACGGTGTGTTTGACCTTGAAGGAATGGATAAAGCGCTTGATCGCTTCAAAGGTTTCCAGAATGTGAAAGTGCGGCAAGGCCACCGGCGTCAGTTTGCGCACGTGCCTCACCCACGCAGGCGGGCCGGGCGGCGCCCCGGGGTAACCGGCCAACGCCTGCGCCTCCCAGCCCGGTGCCACCTGCTCGGCCAGCGCCTTGACGCGCGCTGGCAGGGCCCATTCACGGTTCAGCTCAGCGAGCATCGCCGCCCAGCCGGTGTGTTCGGTCAACGCCGGGTAACCCGACGCACTCGGCCAATACACCACGCAATGCCCGGACGCGACGTCGTGCAGCACCAGCACCCCGGCGATGTGCCGGGGATGCGCCAGGGTGTGGCCCACCAAACGCAGCACACACAGTTGCAACGGTTGCAGGGTGCCAGCCGTGCTGGCGGCCATGGCGCGGTTGAACAGGCCTTGGCCACTCGCGCTCAGCCCCTGCTGCGCTGCCGAATACAGGTGCAAGCGGGCCTGCTGGCGGATCACCCGCTCGCCCAAGCCACGGGGCAACCCCGCCTGGGGGGCCACGGGGTAGAACGCCTGCTGGATCAAGCCCTCGTACTGGCCGCCAACGTTCAAGGCCGACAGCGTCTTGATCAGGTACTGCGGGGTCAGGCGCGCTTTCCACTGGGGCACTAGATAACGGGCGCTGTTCAAGCGCCATTCGGTCCAGGGCGCCTGGGCATCCAGGTTGTTCAGGGCCAGTTGCAGCAGGCTGAACGTGCTGCGTTGCGGGCTGACAACCTTCTTGATTTGCCGGTCGCCCACCACGCACTGGCTCGACCACCCGCAATAGTGGGCGCTGACGTCATCGGGAATGTCGATAAAAGGCCGGTCGATGTCCAGCCCCGGCAACAGGCCGTCGGCGCTGAGCCGGGTGGTCAATGCCTGGCGGGCGAACTGGTCCAGCGAGGGCAGCACTTGCCAGAGCCGCCGCTCGAACGCCGCCGCGCTGGCCAGGTACACCCGCTGCAACCGCCAATATTCGCGGCGTCGGGCGGCGGTGGCAGCGGCCAGCCAGGTCGGCAACTTTTCGGCTTGCGCGGCGGCGTAGCGTAACAATTCGATGTGGGCCAGGGCCTCGACGCGGGCCTCGTTGGGCGCGATGCGGAGGTGCTCACGCAGCTCTTGGGCCACTAGCTGGCGGCCCAAGGCCAGGCCTGAAACTTCGCTGAACAGCCGCACGTTCTCGCCCAACAGCCGGTGCAGGTGGATGTGATGCTCGATCAGTTCCTTGAACACCGCCAGCAACACGTTGCCGTCCGTCGCCCGGTACTCGATCGGCGATGCGCCATTGCGCACTTCGTCACGCCCCAGCAGTTGCCACACCGGCGAACCGTCGGGGCTTTGCAGGCTGGCGCGCAGGCTGGCAGACAACGCGTCGAGGCCAGCAAACGCCTGCAGCCCGCCATACTGGCCGAGCATCACCCAAAGCACCGGCTGCGCACGATGGGGCCAGCGCAGGGCGCGGGTGGTGGTCACCACAAAGCTGTTGCGCAGCAGGCCGCCCTCGCGCAGCGAAACGCGCAGCACGCAGGTGTCGCTGCCCGGGCGCTGCGTGGCCAAAGGCGCATCCAACACTTCAAACAGCCTGCTCAGGGCGGGCTGCGGCAAAAGCTTCAGGCGCTGCTGGGTCCGGGCCTCGTACATCAACGCCTGGTGCTGGGCCAACAGCAACACTGTCGCCCGTGTGCGGCGGCCTTCGGGGCGCTCCACCCAGTACGCCTTTTTGAACAGCTGTTCGTCGGGCACTTGAAGGCTGGCGTGCACCGCCTCGCGCTGGGCCTGCTGCTGCGCCAGCTGCGCGGCGAGCACCCGCCAACTGTCGGTGTCTGTGCCCAGCGCCTTGTTGTTTAGCAGCGCCAGCAGGCCCGTCTCCCAACGCTTGACCTGCTGCTCCCGGGTGCGCAGCGCCTGCCCGGGGGCCGGGCGGCTCAGGGTTATTTCGTGCTGGCGGCGCTGCTGGTCCCACGCGAGCAAATCGGCCAAGGCGCCGCTCAAGCCGGTGCCTGTCACCAGGCGCTTGCGGCCCTGCTCCACAAACCGCATGAAACGCGCCGTGCCACCCGCCGCCGGTTGCGCCGGGCCCGGCGCGTTGACCCCGTGGTGATGCAAAGACAATGCACACGCCAGCTCGTGCTGCCACTGGCCCTGCCGCACGCCGTTCGCACTGTGGCGCAGCGCGTCGTCCGTCAATGCCGGGGCCGGTGTCAGTATCAGGTGGCCTTCGGCGCGGTAGCGCTGCAACGGCAGGCATTGCCATAAATCGTTGACCAGCGGCTCGCCGATCAACGACGGCAGTTCGCACTGCAGCGACGCCCACGTGGGGAACTCATGAAACTCGCGGGGCAGGCCGGGCAGGTAGAGGACATGGGGTGCGCCCGCCTCCCCTTGCAGGTGCAAGGCGCCCGGCAAGGCCAGCACGCCTTTATCGGCGTGCGGCCACAGCACCGGCGCCACCTGCACGTGGGCCCATGCGCCGCCCGCCCGCTCGCGGGCTTGAACGGTGGGCGCGTCGATCAGGTGTTGCACCAGGGCGAACGCGGGGGGCGAGAGTTGGAACAGCTCACAGGCAATAAGCGCCTTGTCTGCAAACAACGCGCGGCTCTGCGTCACCCAACGCTCGTGGCGCGTCAGCCACGAGCCGTCAGCCAGGCCCTGCCAATAATCGCTCACCGCCCGCTCCAGGGTGCTCAGCAGCGTCAACCCTGCGACGCGCTCCAGGGCTTGCCGGGCAGAAAAAGGCAGGCGGGCAGCCGGGTTGTCCTTGAGGCTCAGGGCGGTGAGCGAGTTGATATTGGCCGCCACCCGGGGTTCGACCAGCAGCGCCAGCGCCCGCTCGGTCAGGCTGTGGACTTTCTGCGCAGCGGCGGGCGGCAACGGTTCGGTGAACAGCAGGGTGTCCGGGTCCAGCGCGAAGGCCTCGCGCAACGCGCCGCGGATGACCGGCAGCACGCGCGGTGCACGGCTCATCAGGTGCCGCAGCAAGGTGATGGACTCGACGCAACGCGCCTCGGCGGCCTGCAGCCGGTTGATCACCCGGCTCGGCTGCGCACTGGCGTTGACTCGCCGGGTCAGGGGTTCATAAAGGGGAGGTGTGGCCATGGCTGGTTCGTCTCGGGCAGGAAAACCGAGCCTAGGCACACCGCACCACGGGTGTGCGCTACATAGGTGAACAGCGCACAGTTTGCCCGGGCGAAAAAAAGCCCGCAGTGTGGGCGGGCGAGGAAACAACGAAGAGCATTGGAGGTGTGAAGCGCGGTGACGACTCAGCTGCCGCGGTAGGTCGAGTAGCTGTAGGGCGAAATCAGCAGTGGGACGTGGTAATGGTCTTGCTCGGCGCTGATGCCAAAGCGCAGCACCACCACATCCAGAAAGGCCGGCTCCGGCAGTTGCACGCCACGGGCCCGGTAGTAATCACCTGCGCTGAACTGCAACTGGTAGACGCCGCTGCGGTAGTTGTCACCTTCCAGCAGGGGCGCGTCGCAGCGGCCGTCGCTGTTGGTCAACGCCGTGGCGACCCGTTCCAGTTGCGTACCTTCGACGCGGTACAGTTCAACCTTGATGGCACTGCCGGGGCAGCCGTGTGCGGCGTCCAAAACGTGGGTGGTCAAACGTCCCATGGCATCAACACTTCCTGAGGTGAAGGGTGGAGGTGGCGCACCTTTTCGGAGCATCCAAAAGGTCGGCGGTGGCTGATTAAGACACTTTTTAAAAAAATTGTACACAATAAATTTTACAAAGATTTCAATCGGCCTTTCCGCGCCGGGGTGGATCGCGATCTTCCAGTAATACTTGCTTTTAAAAGACCTTTTATCCTTTAGCTGACCAGTCGGGCAGGTTTCTTGCAACACCGGATAACCGGGCGAGGGTAGAAAAAATGCGGAAATGCAGGCTTACAAATTGGCTGACAAGTTGTATACAATCACTCATCGCTGTGACGCCACACGGTCTGGTCGCCACACTTTTTGCCAACACGAACAAGAAGGAAGACTGCAGTGAGCGCTGACTACCCACGCGACCTGATCGGTTACGGCAGTAACCCTCCTCACCCCCACTGGCCCGGCAACGCGCGCATTGCCTTGTCTTTCGTCCTCAACTACGAGGAAGGCGGCGAGCGCAATATTTTGCATGGCGACAAAGAGTCAGAAGCGTTCCTCTCGGAAATGGTCGCCGCCCAACCGCTGCAAGGCGCGCGCAACATGAGCATGGAGTCGCTGTACGAGTACGGCAGCCGGGCTGGCGTGTGGCGCATCCTCAAGCTGTTCAAGGCATTCGACATCCCGTTGACCATCTTTGCCGTGGCCATGGCCGCCCAGCGCCACCCGGACGTGATCCGCGCCATGGTCCAGGCCGGCCATGAGATCTGCAGCCACGGCTACCGCTGGATCGACTACCAATACATGGACGAGGACCAGGAGCGCGAGCACATGCTCGAAGCCATCCGCATCCTCACCGAGCTGACCGGCGAACGCCCGCTGGGCTGGTACACCGGCCGCACCGGCCCCAACACCCGCCGCCTGGTGATGGAAGAAGGCGGTTTCCTGTACGACTGCGACACCTACGACGACGACCTGCCCTACTGGGAACCCAACGCCCCCACCGGCAAGCCGCACCTGGTGATCCCCTACACCCTGGACACCAACGACATGCGCTTCACCCAGGTGCAGGGTTTCAACAAGGGCGATGACTTTTTCGAGTACCTCAAGGACGCGTTCGACGTGCTCTACGCCGAAGGCGGCGAGGCGCCCAAGATGCTTTCCATCGGCCTGCACTGCCGCCTGATCGGCCGCCCGGGGCGCCTGGCCGCGTTGAAACGCTTCATCGAATACGTCAAAGGCCACGAACAGGTGTGGTTCACCCGCCGTGTCGACATTGCGCGCCACTGGCAGGCAACCCATCCGTACAAGGAAGCGGCCCAATGACGGCGTTCCGCACCCTCACACCGTCGACGCTGAGCCGTGACGCGTTCGTCGCCGCCTTCGCCGACATTTACGAACACTCGCCATGGGTGGCCGAAAAGGCCTTTGATCTGGGCCAGGCCCCCTCGATCGACCAGATCGAAACCCTGCACCAGCGCATGAGCGATATCCTGTTGAGCGCCGATCACGCCAGCCAACTGGCCCTGATCAACGCTCACCCGGACCTGGCGGGCAAAGCGGCCGTCCAGGGCCAACTGACCGAAGCCAGCACCCATGAACAAGCCGGTGCCGGTATTCACCAATGCACGCGTGAGGAGTTTGCTCGCTTCACCGAGCTGAACGAGGCCTACAAGGCCAGGTTCAAGTTTCCCTTCATCATGGCGGTAAAAGGCAGCAACCGGCATCAGATCCTGGCCGCGTTCGAAACCCGCATTCACCATTCGGTGCAGGCCGAGTTCGACTGCGCACTGGCCGAGATCAACAAGATTGCGTTGTTCCGTTTACTGACTCTTTAAGCGAACCAGGCCCGAGCGTGCATGAGCGCCCATGGCCCGGCAAGCATCCCAAGCCACTCAATTTAAGGCAGACAAGAAGAATGAAAGATTACGCCGCACCGTTCGAGAAGTTCGTCAACCTGGCCGACGCCCGCCTGGGCACCAAGATCCTGTCGGTCACCGATGACTGGTTCGCCGACGCCAACCGCCTGTTCCAACCCACCCCGGCGGTGTGGAAAGAAGGTGTGTTCGATGACAACGGCAAGTGGATGGACGGCTGGGAATCGCGCCGCAAGCGCTTTGAAGGCTACGACAGCGCCGTGATCCGCCTGGGCGTGGCGGGCCAGATCAAAGGTGTGGACATCGACACCTCATTCTTCACCGGCAACTACCCGCCGTCTGCCTCGCTGGAAGCCTGCTTCTTGGCCACCGGTGAACCCGATGAAAACACCCCGTGGGAAGAAGTGCTGTCGGCCGTCGAGCTGCAAGGCAACAGCCACCACTACCACGAGATCAACAACGCCAAGGCGTACAGCCACCTGCGCTTCAACATTTACCCGGACGGCGGCGTGGCCCGCCTGCGCGTGTACGGCATTCCGTTTCGCGACTGGTCGGCAGTGGGCGACAACGAACAAGTCGACCTGGCCTCGGCCCTCAACGGCGGCCGTGCGCTGGCGTGCTCCGACGAGCATTTTGGCCGCATGAGCAACATCCTCAACCCGGGCCGTGGCGTGAACATGGGCGACGGCTGGGAAACCGCCCGCCGCCGCACACCGGGCAACGACTGGGTGATCGTCGCACTGGGCCACCCGGGCGAGATCGAAAAAATCATCGTGGACACCCTGCACTTCAAGGGCAACTACCCCGACAGCTGCTCCATCCAGGCCGCGTTCGTCAAAGGCGGCACCGACAGCCAGATCGAAACCCAGTCGCTGTTCTGGCGCGAACTGCTGCCGAGCCAAAAACTGCAAATGCACGCCGAGCACACCTTCGCCGAGCAGATCAAGGCACTGGGCCCGATCACCCACATCCGCCTCAACGTCTTCCCGGACGGGGGCGTAAGCCGTTTGCGCTTACTCGGCAAGGTCGCTAAATAAGCGCTGAACCCGATCGCGGGCAAGCCTCTCCACACCCGGTGGGAGTGGGCTTGCCTGCAATAGCCATCGACTAAACAACACAGCATTCGGATAAGAAGACAGCCATGCGCACACTGATGATCGAACCTTTGACCAAAGAAGCCTTCGCCCCCTTCGGAGACGTGATCGAAACCGACGGCAGCGATCACTTCATGATCAACAACGGCTCGACCATGCGCTTTCACAAGCTGGCCACGGTGCAGACCGCCCAGCCTGAAGACAACGCCATCATCAGCATTTTCCGCGCCGACGCGCTGCCAATGCCGTTGACCGTGTGCATGCTGGAACGACACCCGCTGGGCAGCCAGGCGTTCATTCCGCTGCTCGGCAACCCCTTTCTGATCGTGGTCGCGCCCCTTGGCGATGCACCTGTATCAGGCTTGGTCCGCGCCTTCGTCACCAACGGCAGGCAGGGCATCAATTACCATCGCGGCGTCTGGCACCACCCGGTGCTGACGATCGAAAAGCGGGATGACTTCCTGGTGGTTGATCGCAGTGGCACAGGCAATAACTGCGATGAGCATTTTTTTGAAGAGGATGAGCGGCTGATCCTCGCCCCCCACCAATAAGAGAAGGCCTGATCACCCGACAACAAGGGGGACAGGCGTGAGGTAAGAACTGTGCAAGCACATCTGTTGGAATGGCTGAACCTGAGCGTACGCTGGGTTCACATGATCACTGGCGTCGCCTGGATCGGCGCTTCCTTTTACTTTGTATGGCTGGAAAACAACCTCAATCGCGTCAACCCCAAGGACGGCCTTTCGGGCGACCTGTGGGCGATCCACGGTGGCGGTATCTACCACCTGGAAAAATACAAGCTGGCCCCGCCGACCATGCCGGACAACCTGCACTGGTTCAAATGGGAAGCCTATTTCACCTGGATGTCGGGCGTCGCGCTGCTGTGCGTGGTGTTCTACCTCAACCCCACCCTGTACCTGCTGGCGCCGGGCAGCAGCCTGAGCGGCCCGCAAGGCGTATTGCTGGGCATTGGCTCACTGTTCGCTGGCTGGTTCATCTACTCCTCTCTGTGCGACTCCGCCCTGGGCAAACGCCCTGCCCTGCTCGGTTTTATCCTGTTTGTGCTGTTGATTGCGGCCGCGTACGGCTTCAGCAAGGTGTTCAGCGGCCGTGGCGCGTACCTGCATGTGGGCGCGGTGATCGGCACCATCATGGTGGGCAACGTGTTCCGCATCATCATGCCGGCCCAGCGCGCGCTGGTGGCGGCGATTGCCGAGAACCGCACGCCCGACCCGGCACTGCCGGCCAAAGGGCTGCTGCGTTCGCGGCACAACAACTACTTCACCTTGCCGGTGCTGTTCATCATGATCAGCAACCACTTCCCGAGCACCTACGGCAGCCAGTACAACTGGCTGATCCTGGCCGGTATTGCGGTGGCGGCGGTGTTGGTGCGCCATTACTTCAACACCCGCCACAACAGCCAGAAATACGCCTGGACCTTGCCGGTGGGCGCCCTGGCGATGATTTGCCTGGCCTACGTGACCGGCCCGACACCGGTGGCGAGCGCGCCAGAGGTGGCCAAGGCTGCGGTCATCGAGTACCAGCCCCTGCCGGAAACCGCACTGGGCGGCGGCCTCAAGCCTGCCGCGCCGCCCGCACCGGCGGCCGAGCCCGCAGCGCCCGCCCAGGCCTCGGTAGCCTTTGACAAAGTGCACGGCGTGATCCAGGAACGCTGCGCCGTGTGCCATTCGGCCAAGCCCACCAGCCCGCTGTTCAGCACCGCCCCGGCCGGGGTGATGTTCGACACGCCTGCGCAGATCCAGCAACAGGCGGCGCGCATCCAGGCCCAGGCAGTCGCGAGCCAGATCATGCCGCTGGGCAACATCACCCAGATGACCCAGCAGGAACGCGACCTGATCGGCACCTGGATCAACCAGGGGGCGCGTACCAACTGATCACCGAACATCCCTTGCGGGCGCAGGCGTTGCAGCGCTCACAAGGGAGAGGGTCGTGCGGGAACAATGAGTGTCACCCCGGCAATTGAATGCCGAACAACACAACAATAAAAACGAGGTGTTGCATGTCCGAGTTAGCCCCAACGCAGATTCCCGCCGCACCCGCCCTGGTGCGGCTGCCCCTCTTGCAACGGATCCTGGTAGGCCTGCAACACGTGCTGCTGATGTACGGCGGCGCGGTCGCCGTGCCGCTGATCATTGGCCAGGCCGCCGGGTTGAGCCGCGAAGAAATCGCCTTTTTGATCAACGCCGACCTGCTGGTGGCGGGCGTCGCCACCCTGGTGCAGTCGTGTGGCATCGGCCCGGTGGGCATCCGCATGCCGGTGATGATGGGCGCCAGTTTCGCCGCCGTCGGCAGCATGGTCGCCATGGCGGGCATGCCCGGCATCGGCTTGCAGGGCATCTTTGGCGCCACCATCGCCGCCGGTTTTTTTGGCGTGCTCATCGCGCCGTTCATGTCCAAGGTCGTGCGCTTTTTTCCACCGCTGGTGACCGGCACGGTCATCACGGCCATCGGCCTGTCGCTGTTTCCCGTCGCGGTCAACTGGGCCGGCGGCGGCAATGCGGCGGCCACCTTTGGCTCGCCGGTCTACCTGGCGGTCGCCGCGCTGGTGCTGGCCACCATCTTGCTGATCAACCGCTTCATGCAAGGCTTCTGGGTGAACATCTCGGTGCTGATCGGCATGGCGCTCGGCTACGGGTTATGCGGGGTGATCGGCATGGTCGACCTCGACGGCCTGGCCAGTGCGCCGTGGGTGCAAGTGGTGACGCCGCTGCATTTCGGCATGCCCACGTTCGAGCTGGCGCCGGTTCTGTCGATGTGCCTGGTGGTGGTGATTATTTTTGTCGAGTCCACCGGCATGTTTCTCGCGCTGGGCAAAATCACCGGCCAAGAGGTCAGCCCGAAAATGCTGCGCCGTGGCCTGTTGTGTGATGCCGGCGCCTCGTGCCTGGCCGGGTTCTTCAACACTTTCACCCACTCCTCGTTCGCACAGAACATCGGCCTGGTGCAGATGACCGGCGTGCGCTGCCGCTCGGTGACGATGATGGCCGGTGCGTTCCTGATCGTGCTGAGCCTGCTGCCCAAGGCGGCCTTCCTGGTGGCGTCGATTCCCCCGGCGGTGCTGGGCGGCGCGGCCATCGCCATGTTTGGCATGGTGGCGGCCACCGGGATCAAGATCCTCCAGGAAGCCGACATCGCCGACCGCCGCAACCAGTTGCTGGTGGCGGTGAGCATCGGCATGGGCCTGATCCCGGTCGTGCGTGCGGATTTCTTCGCGCACTTGCCGTTGTGGATGAGCCCCATCACCCACAGCGGAATCGCCATGGCCACCCTGAGCGCCTTGGTGCTGAACCTGTTGTTCAACGTGCTGGGCGGTTCTGAAAGAACCGCAATGGCCGAGCCCACGCCCCATTCCTGACCCTCACGCGCTGTAACGGCGCACTTGAGCCGGGTTGCCGGAGCCAGTACTCTGCGCGCCCGCTCAAATCGGCTCAAAAAAAACAGCACCGCTAAAAGCTGACCTGATGGCCCACTTACCCCGGCCCTCAAGTACGCGGCCAATGTGCATGAAAAACCCTGTTCCCGGCTATGTTCATGACAGCCGACGACGTTTTTATCGGCGTTTTAAACACCTTGGCGCAGCTCTTGCTAAAAGCATTAAAGCTGACCGAATGGACGATTTTTGCAGCGAACCCAAAGGCGCCACACCAGAGCGCCTGTTTAGAAGAAAACCTTGAATATTGACTCGGGAGCACCGAATGAAACCTATGTTAAAAGGCCTGATGCTGGCAGGATCCCTGCTGGCCGGCGGCCAGGCTGTGGCGGGCGATTTGTTGCAGTGGCAGAACAACAGCCTGACGTACTTGTGGGGCAAAAACTTCACCGTCAACCCGCAAATCCAGCAAACCGTCACGTTTGAACATGCCGACGCATGGAAGTACGGCGACAACTTTCTGTTCATCGACCGCATCTTTTACAACGGCAAGGAAGACTATAACTTCGGCACTAACACCTACTACGGCGAGTTCAGCCCTCGCTTGTCGTTTGGCAAGATCTTCGACAAGGACCTGTCCTTCGGCCCGATCAAGGACGTCTTGCTGGCCCTGACTTACGAGTTCGGTGAGGGCAATAACAACTCTTACCTGATCGGCCCGGGCTTTGACCTGAACGTGCCCGGTTTTGACTACTTCCAGCTGAACTTCTACCAGCGCCACCCGGCAGGCGATCGCCCGGGCAACAACATCTGGCAGATCACGCCGGTCTGGTCCTATACCCTGCCCTTGGGCAACTCCAATGTGCTGATCGACGGCTACATGGACTGGGTGGTGGACAACGACAAAAACCCGCGCGGTACTTACCACGCCAACCTGCACTTCAACCCGCAAGTCAAATACGACTTGGGCAAGGCGCTGCACTGGGGCGAAAAGCAGTTGTATGTCGGCTTTGAATACGACTACTGGAAGAACAAGTACGGGATCGAAGACAGCGGCGCGTTCCGCACTAACCAGGACACGGCCAGCTTTCTGGTCAAGTACCACTTCTGATCCCACGCGGCATTTAAGCGGTACGCAGGACGGCTTGCTGGGCCTATGACAGGCCCAGGAAGCGCGACAACTCCTCGCGCTTGGCCAAGGCATCGCGCCGACCCAACTCGATCAACTCGCTGCAATACCCCGCCTCGAACAGCAGGTAACTCAACACCCCCGCCCCGCTCGTTTTGGTCGCACCCGGCCCGCGTAAAAACAGGCGCAAGGCCGCCGGCAGTTCCGAGCGATGGCGCGCGGCGATTTCATCGATGGGCTGGCTCGGCGCAATCACCAGCACCTCGACGGGAGCCAGCCCCTGGACCGTACTGTTGGCCGGCAACGCGTGGCTGAACTGGTTCAGGCGTTCAAGCAGTTCGATATCGCTTTCCAGGCTGTCAATGAACGTGCTGTTGAGCATGTGCCCGCCGATCTGTGCCAGCGTCGGCTCCTGCCCGGTGTAAGTCCGTGTGAGCGGGTGGGCCGGATCCACGCCGCGCGGGTTGCCACTGACCCCGACCACCAGCACCCGGCTGGCGCCCAAGTGCAGCGCCGGGCTGATGGGGGCCGATTGCCGCACGGCGCCGTCGCCAAAATATTCCTGATCGAGTTTGACCGGCGCAAACAGCAACGGAATCGCCGAGCTGGCCAGCAGGTGGTCAACGGTCAACTGGGTGGGCACGCCGATCCGTCGGTGGCGCAACCAGGCATCGATGGTGCCGCCCCCTTGGTAAAAGGTCACCGCCTGCCCCGACTCGTAACCGAACGCCGTGACCGCCACGGCGTGCAAGGCCTTCTGGCGGATCGCCGCGTCGATGCCTTCCAGGTGCAGCTTGTCTTGCAGCAGCTCGCGCAGCGGCGAGCTGTTCAACAGCGCCACCGGCAACGGGCGACCCAAACCGAGCAGGCTGTGGGTGAGAAAACGGCTGGCCTGGCGGATCACGCCCGGCCAGTCGCTGCGCAGCACCCGGTGGCTGCGAAAGCCTTGCCAGAACGCGGTCAGGCGGCCAATGGCAGCGCTGAAGTCGGTGGCGCCGCTGGCCAGGCTCACCGCATTGATCGCCCCGGCGGACGTGCCGACAATCACCGGAAACGGGTTAGGCGCCCCCGGTGGCAACAACTCGGCAATCGCCGCCAACACCCCCACCTGATACGCCGCACGCGCCCCGCCACCCGAAAGAATCAAGCCTGTGACCGGTTCAGCTGGGCGCATCGCATCACTCCATAGCGGGGAAAAATTCACATCAACGGCGGCGTTTTTCGTACAGCTTGGGCTCGCCCGGCGGACGGCTCTTGAAGCGGCGGTGGGTCCACAGGTACTGCTCGGGGCAGTCACGTACCGAGGCTTCTACCCATTGGTTGATGCGCAGGCAGTCCACTTCGTCGGTTTCACCGGGGAAATCGCTCAACGGCGCGTGGATCACCAGGCGGTAACCGCTGCCGTCGGCCAGGCGCTCCTGGGTGAACGGCACCACCAAGGCCTTGCCCAGGCGCGCGAACTTGCTGGTGGCGGTGACGGTGGCCGCCTGAATACCGAACAACGGCACGAAGATACTTTGCTTGGCGCCGTAGTCCTGGTCAGGCGCGTACCAGATGGCGCGGCCCGAACGCAGCAGCTTGAGCATGCCGCGCACGTCGTCGCGCTCCACGGCCAGGGAATCGAGGTTGTGGCGCTCACGGCCCCGGCGCTGGATGAAGTCGAACAACGCGTTGCCGTGCTCGCGGTACATGCCGTCGATGGTGTGCCGCTGGCCCAGCAGCGCGGCGCCGATTTCAAGCGTGGTGAAATGCAGGGCCATCAAAATGACGCCCCGGCCTTCCCTGTGCGCCTGCTCCAGGTGCTCCAGCCCTTCGACATGGGCCAGGCGCGCCAAGCGCGGCTTGGACCACCACCAGCTCATGGCCATCTCGAAAAAGGCGATGCCGGTGGACGCAAAGTTTTGCTTGAGCAGATGTGTACGTTCTGGCGCGGACTTTTCCGGGAAGCACAGTTCAAGGTTTCGCGCGGCAATGCGCCGACGATCACCGGCCACCCGGTACATGATCGCACCCAGTGCGCGGCCGATCCCCAGCAATACCCGGTACGGCAATTGCGCGATCAGCCAGAGCAGGCCAAGGCCCAGCCACAGCAGCCAAAAACGCGGGTGAAAAAATACAGCTCGAAAACGCGGGCGATCCATTACAGATTCCGGTAAAGACAAGGGCCGCGCATTCTACAACGGTTCGACCCGGCTTGCGGCCCGTGGATGTTCTCGTTATAAGTCTCGACACTTTTCGTGACAAGCCGCTTTGCCGACCATGAGCCAAACCGAACCGCTAGACCAAGATCCCGTGTTCCAGTTAAAAGGCAGCATGCTCGCCATCACCGTGCTGGAGCTGGCCCGCAACGACCTGGATGCGCTGGACCGCCAGCTCGCCGCCAAGGTTGCCCTGGCGCCGAACTTCTTCAACAACGCCCCGCTGGTACTGGCCCTGGACAAACTGCCCGCCGGCCAAGGCGCAGTCGACCTGCCCGGGCTGATGCGCGTGTGCCGCCAGCACGGCCTGCGCACCCTGGCGATTCGTGCCAGCCGTATCGAAGACATTGCCGCAGCCATTGCCATTGAACTGCCGGTATTGCCACCGTCCGGCGCCCGTGAGCGCCCGCTGGAACCTGCCGAAGCGCCTGCCCCGAAAAAACCGGAAAAGCCGCCCGAGCCCGCCATAAAGCCTACAAAGATCATCACCTCCCCCGTACGCGGCGGGCAGCAAATTTACGCCCAGGGCGGCGACCTGGTTGTAGTCGCTCCCGTAAGCCCGGGGGCGGAACTTCTGGCCGATGGCAACATCCATGTATACGGCCCCATGCGTGGCCGCGCATTGGCCGGCGTGAAGGGTGATACCAAAGCCCGAATTTTTTGCCAGCAGTTGACGGCTGAGCTAGTGTCCATCGCAGGTCAGTACAAGGTTTCGGAAGACTTGCGTCGCGATCCGCTGTGGGGGGCCGGGGTACAAGTCAGCCTGTCGGGCGATGTGTTGAACATCATCCGGCTTTAACGGATACTGCCGCATTTTCCAAGCATCTCTGGACTCTGATAGCACAGCGAAACCGGCAAGATTTGTGTAGGAACTATTAAAGCTGCGGGTTTTTCCCGGCTTTTCCCTACAAAGACTGTCCGCCTGCGGCGAGTGTCAAGAGATGTTTTTCAGGGACTGGACAGTCCTTTTTCCTTAGGGGTGAAACACCTTGGCCAAGATTCTCGTGGTTACATCCGGCAAGGGTGGTGTGGGCAAGACCACCACCAGCGCCGCTATCGGTACCGGTCTCGCTCTGCGTGGCCACAAGACAGTCATCGTCGACTTCGACGTGGGTTTGCGTAACCTCGACCTGATCATGGGCTGCGAACGCCGCGTGGTGTACGACTTCGTCAACGTCGTCAACGGCGAAGCCAACCTGCAACAGGCCCTGATCAAAGACAAGCGCCTGGAAAACCTCTACGTGCTGGCCGCAAGCCAGACCCGTGACAAAGAAGCGCTGACCAAAGACGGCGTGGGCAAAGTGCTCGCCGAGCTCAAGGAAACCTTCGAGTACGTGGTCTGCGACTCCCCGGCCGGTATCGAAACCGGTGCTCACCTGGCGATGTACTTCGCTGACGAAGCCATCGTGGTGACCAACCCGGAAGTGTCTTCGGTACGCGACTCGGACCGCATGCTGGGCCTGCTGGCCAGCAAGTCCCAACGCGCCGAAAAAGGCGAAGACCCGATCAAGGAACACTTGCTGCTGACCCGCTACAACCCGGATCGCGTCAGCAAGGGTGAAATGCTGGGCGTTGAAGACGTCAAGGAAATCCTGGCAGTGGCCCTGCTGGGTGTAATCCCCGAGTCCCAGGCAGTGCTCAAGGCTTCCAACCAGGGCGTTCCAGTGATTCTCGACGACCAGAGCGACGCCGGCCAGGCGTACAGCGACGCCGTCGATCGCTTGCTGGGCAAGACCGTGGAACATCGCTTCCTCGATGTACAGAAGAAGGGATTCTTCGAGCGCCTGTTTGGAGGCAACTAAACAATGAACATTTTTGACTTCTTTCGTACCAGAAAAACGCCTACAACTGCGTCCGTGGCGAAAGAGCGTCTACAGATCATCGTGGCGCACGAACGCGGCCAACGCAGCACCCCGGACTACTTGCCCGCCTTGCAGAAGGAACTGGTGGAAGTGATCCGCAAGTACGTCAATATCGGCGACGATCAAGTGCAGATCGCCCTCGAGAATGAGGGAAGCTGTTCGATTCTGGAACTTAACATCACCCTGCCTGATCGTTGATCGAACAGGCCGTCGCCACGGCGGCTCACCGGCCCTGATCCCCTTGCGGGAACTGGGCGGGCGAGCCGCCGTTGGCGTTTGTAGCGAGACTGTTCAATGCCGCTGTCCAACATCCACATCCTGCATCAGGACGACGCTGTCCTGGTGGTGAACAAGCCGACCCTGCTGCTCTCGGTGCCCGGTCGCGCCGACGACAACAAGGACTGCCTGATTACCCGCCTACAGGAAAACGGCTACCCCGAAGCGCGAATTGTCCACCGACTGGACTGGGAAACCTCCGGCATCATCCTGCTGGCCCGGGACGCCGACACCCACCGCGAACTGTCCCGCCAGTTTCACGACCGGGAAACCGAAAAAGCCTACACCGCCCTGTGCTGGGGCCAGCCGGAGCTGGACAGCGGCAGCATCGACCTGCCCCTGCGCTACGACCCGCCGACCAAGCCACGGCATGTGGTAGACCACGAGTTCGGCAAACACGCACTGACCTTCTGGAAAGTGCTGGAGCGCTGCGGGGACTGGTGCCGCGTGGAACTCACGCCCATCACCGGGCGTTCCCACCAGTTGCGCGTGCACATGCTGTCCATCGGCCACCCGCTGTTGGGTGACGGTTTGTATGCCCATGCACACGCCCTGGCCGCCTGGCCGCGCCTATGCCTGCACGCCAGCATGCTGAGCTTCACTCACCCGCACAGCGGCGAACGCCTGCGCTTTGAGTGCCCGGCACCGTTCTAGGCCACCGAGTGGAGGCTGGCGTGCCCGCCTCCACATTCGTGCCGTGCACTTCTGCCCCCTGAACGGTAAACTCGCGCCCAAAGCTGTCTGGAGCTATTTATGCGCGAAGCGTTGAACCAAGGCCTGATCGACTTCCTCAAGGCCTCTCCCACCCCCTTTCATGCCACCGCCGCCCTTGCGCAGCGCCTGGAAGCAGCCGGTTTCCAGCGTCTGGACGAGCGCGAAACCTGGGCCACCGAGCCCAACGGTCGCTATTACCTGACCCGCAACGACTCCTCGATCATCGCCTTCAAGCTGGGCCGCCAGTCACCGCTGCACAGCGGTATCCGCCTGGTCGGCGCCCACACCGACAGCCCGTGCCTGCGGGTCAAGCCCCAGCCCGAGCTGCAGCGCCAGGGTTTCTGGCAACTGGGCGTGGAAGTGTACGGCGGCGCCTTGCTGGCCCCCTGGTTCGACCGCGACCTGTCATTGGCTGGCCGTGTCACGTTCCGCCGCGACGGCAAGGTCGAAAGCCAGTTAATCGACTTCAAGCAGCCCATCGCCATCATCCCCAACCTGGCCATTCACCTGAACCGTGAAGCCAACCAGGGCTGGGCGATCAATGCCCAGACCGAGCTGCCGCCGATCCTCGCGCAATTTGCCGGTGACGAGCGCGTGGACTTTCGCGCCGTGCTCACCGAGCAACTGGCCCGCGAGCACGGGCTGAACGCCGACGTGGTGCTGGACTATGAGCTGAGCTTCTACGACACCCAGAGCGCCGCGGTCATCGGCCTCAACGGCGACTTCATTGCCGGCGCCCGCCTGGACAACCTGCTGTCGTGCTACGCCGGCCTGCAAGCCCTGCTCACCAGCGACACCGACGAAACCTGCGTGCTGGTGTGCAACGACCACGAAGAGGTCGGCTCCTGCTCGGCCTGTGGCGCCGATGGCCCGATGCTGGAGCAGACCCTGCGCCGCCTGCTGCCTGAAGGGGATGAGTTCGTACGCACCATTCAGAAATCGCTGCTGGTGTCGGCCGACAATGCCCACGGCGTGCACCCCAACTACGCCGAAAAACACGACGCCAACCACGGCCCCAAACTCAATGCCGGGCCGGTGATCAAGGTCAACAGCAACCAGCGCTACGCCACCAACAGCGAAACCGCCGGTTTCTTCCGCCACCTGTGCATGGCCGAAGAAGTGCCGGTGCAAAGCTTCGTGGTACGCAGCGACATGGGCTGTGGCTCCACCATCGGCCCGATCACCGCCAGCCACCTGGGTGTGCGCACCGTGGACATCGGCCTGCCGACGTTCGCCATGCACTCGATTCGCGAGCTGTGCGGCAGCCACGACCTGGCGCACCTGGTGAAAGTGCTGGGCGCGTTCTACGCGAGCCGCGACTTGCCGTAACACGGTGGGCCCTCCTCGCAGGCACGCCTGCGGTGAGGGCCCTCACACCCTTCCCGAAACCCGCTGACCCACATCAACCCCACGCCCGCCAATCCGGCCTAGACTTGTCACTATTGCCACCCGACAAGGCCGTCGTCCCATGATCTCAATGTCTGCGTTCCACTCCATGCTCATCCCTATTCTGGCGGGCATGATCCTGCTGGCCATCGGCTTCAACTTCCGCGACAAGAACCTCGGCGTGTTCGCCATGTGGGTCGGCATGCTGCTGATCCTGGGCACCGTGGTGTACAAGATCCTCGCCAAACTGGCCGAATGACAAATGCACTCGCATTGACCATAACGGCCTCGTACACTCGGTCAATTGATCATTTGCAAGGTTGACCGCCTCGTGCTTGCCCGTCTTTTGCTGTTTGTGTGCCTGATGGCCCTGCTACCCGTCGCCCCCGCCCAGGCCGTGAGCCTGCCCGGCCTGCTGGGCAGCGCCGCCAAACCCCAGCCGCAGGCCGACGTGCCGCTGGGGCAATCGTTGGACGAGGTGATCAAGACCCTGGAAAACGACCAGCAGCGCACCCAGTTGCTGAGCGACTTGAAAAAGCTGCGCGAAACCACGCAAAAGGCCCAACCGGCCACCGAGCAGGGGGTGCTGGGCCTGATCGGCGGCACCCTCACCAGCCTTGAGCAACAGTTTTCCGGCGCCGACAGCCCGCTGAGCCGCTGGTCCAACGAGGTCGACCAGGCCCGTGAAGAACTGGGCGCCCTGATGCTGCCAGCCAGTGAATGGCTGCCGATCATTTTCGGCTTTGCCTTGATCCTGGCGGTGTGGAGCCTGCTGGCCGCGGCGTTGATCTGGCTCAGCCACCGCGTGCGCGAGCGCTTCGGGCTGCCCGAAGAGTTGCCGCAACACCCGCGCACCTGGGACATGTTGCGCTTTGCCCTGCGCAAACTGGGGCCGTGGTTGATCGCGCTGGTGATCACCGTGTACCTGACCTACGCCCTGCCCTCGTCGCTGGGCAAATCCCTGGCCATGGTGCTGGCCTATGCGCTGGTGGTGGGCACGTGTTTCTCGGCGATCTGCGTAATCGCGTTTTCCCTGCTCGACGGCCCCCATCGCCACCGCGCGCTGTACATCCTGCGCCGCCAGGCGTTTCGCCCGCTGTGGTGGATCGGCAGCTTCGCCGCATTTGGCGAGGCCCTGAGCGATCCACGCATGGTGCAAAGCCTCGGCCAGCACCTGGCCCACACCGCCGCGACCGTCGCCAATGTGATGGCGGCGTTGTCCACGGGGGTGTTTATCCTGCGGTTCCGCCGCCCCATCGCCCACTTGATCCGCAACCAGCCGCTGTCCCGTCGCCTGACCCGTCGCGCCCTCAGTGACACCATCGAGATTATCGGCAGCTTCTGGTTCGTCCCGGCCCTGCTGCTGGTGGGCATCTCGTTGTTCGCCACCTTTGTGTCCGCCGGGGACACCAGCACCGCCTTGCGCCAGTCGCTGCTGTGCACGGTGTTGCTGGTGCTGTGCATGGTGATCAACGGGCTGGTGCGCCGCCATGCCCTCAAGCCACAACGCGGGCACAAGCGCCACGCGCTGTATTCCGAACGGCTGAAAAGCTTTGTGTACACCCTGGCGCACCTGCTGGTGTGGCTGGTGTTTATCGAGCTGGGCCTGCGGGTGTGGGGCCTGTCGCTGATCCGCTTTACCGAAGGCGACGGGCATGAAATCAGCGTCAAGCTGTTTGGCCTGGCCGGCACGCTGCTGTTCGCCTGGCTGATCTGGATCCTCAGCGACACGGCCATCCACCACGCCCTGACCCGTTCGCGCAAAGGCCTGGCCAATGCGCGGGCGCAAACCATGATGCCGTTGATCCGTAACGTGCTGTTTGTGACCATTTTCATCATTGCAGCCATCGTGGCGCTGGCGAACATGGGCATGAACGTCACGCCGCTCCTGGCCGGTGCCGGTGTGATCGGCCTGGCCATCGGTTTTGGTGCGCAGTCGCTGGTGGCCGACCTGATCACCGGCCTGTTCATCATCATTGAAGACTCGCTGGCCATCGATGACTACGTGGACGTCGGCGGCCACCTGGGCACGGTCGAAGGCCTGACCATCCGCACCGTGCGCCTGCGGGACATCGACGGCATCGTGCACACCATCCCGTTCAGCGAAATCAAAAGCATCAAGAACTACTCCCGAGAATTCGGCTATGCGATCTTCCGGGTGGCGATCCCCTACAACATGGAGATCGACGACGCGATCAAGCTGATGCGCGACGTGGGCCAGAAAATGCGCAATGACCCGCTGCAACGGCGCAACATCTGGTCGCCGCTGGAGATACAAGGGGTGGAGAGTTTCGAGTCCGGCAGCGCGATCTTGCGCGCCCGCTTCAAGACGGCGCCGATCAAGCAGTGGGAAGTGTCACGGGCGTTCAACCTGTCGCTCAAACGGCACCTGGACGAGGCCGGGCTGGACCTGGCAACGCCGCGCTTGAATGTGCAGGTGGTGACGGCGGCCGCGTCGGGCCAGGACAAGGAGGCAGGCGTTTAAACGCTCGCCTCCTGCAGGGGGGTTCAACCGGCGATGGCCGCGCTGTCCATCTTCTGGCGCAGGCTCAAGGGGCGCATGTCGGTCCAGACTTCTTCGATGTAGGCCAGGCATTCTTTTTTCAGGCCGCTCTTGCCCACGGTGCGCCAGCCTTCTGGCACGGCCTTGTAGTCAGGCCAGATGGAATACTGTTCTTCACCGTTGACCACTACCTGAAAAAGGATGTCGTCGCGGTCAAATACTGAGGTCATTGCGGTTCTCCGTCGCTCAAAGGCAGGCTGCGCGACACGCGCAGCTGATGTTAGTTAGAACGTATAAACACCGGCAAAAATTAAACGCTCGCCACGGCCGCCCCCAGCGCCCGCCCGAAAATTTCGGCCACCCGGTCGATTTCGGCGGCGGTGATCACCAGCGGCGGCAAAAAGCGCACCACGCTGCCATGCCGCCCGCCCAACTCCAGGATCAGGCCGCGCTTGAGGCATTCGCGTTGCAGCACCGGCGCCAGCTCGCGATGGACCGGTGGGTGGCCCTGGACATCCGGCGTGCCATTAGGCTGCACCAACTCCACCCCAAGCATCAGGCCGCGACCGCGAATGTCCCCCAACTGCGGGAAATCGCGCTGCAGGATGCGCAAGTGTTCGCCCAGGCGCTCCCCCATGGCCGCCGCGTGCGCGGGAATGTCGTGCGCCTTGAGGTAGCGCATCACCGCCGAGCCCGCCGCCATGGCCATCTGATTACCACGGAACGTTCCGGCATGGGCGCCCGGCAACCAGGTATCGAGCACGTCGCGGTACACCACCACCGCCAGCGGCAGGCTGCCGCCGATGGCCTTGGACAGCACTACCACGTCCGGAATGATGTCGGCGTGTTCAAAGGCAAACATTTTGCCGGTGCGCCCAAAGCCGCTCTGGATCTCATCGACAATCAACGCCACGCCCGCCTGCTCGGTGATGCGCCGCAGGCCGCGCAGCCAGTCGAGGTCCGCCGGGATCACCCCGCCCTCGCCCTGCACCACTTCAACGATCACCGCCGCGGGCAGCAACACGCCCGCTTCCGGGTCGTTCAGCAGGTTTTCCAGGTAATGCAGGTTGGCCTTGACCCCCTGCGCGCCGCCCAACCCGAATGGGCAACGGTAGTCATACGGGAACGGCAGAAACTGCACGCCATTGCCCAGCAAGGCGCCCAGCGGTTTTTTCGGCCCCAGGCTGCCCATCAGGCTCAGCGCGCCCTGGCTCATGCCGTGGTAACCGCCCTGGAACGACAACACCGTGCTACGCCCGGTGGCGGTGCGCACCAGTTTCAACGCGGCCTCCACCGCGTCGGTGCCGGTGGGGCCGCAAAACTGGATTTTTGCCTGCCGCGCCAGCGCAGGCGGCAACAGGCCGAACAGGTCCTGCACGAATTGGTCCTTGACCGGGGTGGTGAGGTCGAGGGTGTGCAGCGGCAGTTCGTCGCTCAGCACCTGCTGGATGGCCTCGATCACCACCGGGTGGTTGTGGCCCAACGCCAGGGTGCCAGCACCGGCCAGGCAGTCGATAAAGGTGCGCCCCTCAACGTCTTCGACGTAAATGCCCTTGGCCCGCTTGAGGGCCAGAGGAATGCGCCGGGGGTAACTGCGGGCGTTGGACTCCTGCTGGCGCTGGCGCGCGAGCAACGGGGTGTCGTCGAACTGGTACAGCGTTTGTGCGTGAACCGACGAGTCTTCGATGCGACGGGTGGCGACGGACATGTCTCAATCCCTCAATGCGCTGATAGTGGTGGCCAAAACTGCCAATCCGTGGCGTCTGGCCCCTGAGGCGTGCGCGCGGATTTTCTGTTCTGGAAACGCACCAGCGTCGACAAGATTTACACCACCGCTCGTTAAAACCAGCAGAACCGGCACACACGTCACACTCCAATCACCGCAGGATTTTGGACAACAGTCCCTTGGCGGGTTTATCAAAGCCATGGCTGGCGAACAGGGCTTTCACGTCGTCATCACGCAGTACACGCTGGTCAATCAATGGCTGCAAGGCCAGCTTGAAGGCGTTGATTTCTTCCTGCTTGAACGCGGGCTGCTTTGCGGCCTTTCTGTCAAACGGCGGGCCTTGCAACAGCGCCTTGATATCCGCACGTTCCAAGATTCTTTTGGCGTAGCAAGCGCCCAACTGCTTGGCCACAACGGCCATGGCCTCGTGATCACAATGAAACCAGAGGTGATTAAAACCCGATCCCAGCGTTGGCTCCGGCGCTGAAAAGAGCGCTTTGGCCTGAGACGACCTTAACGCGCCCTCATCCGCGGCTTTTATCACTTGCGCCATAAACACTTTGATCGTATCGAGGTTCCGTGTACGTAGCGGTACGACGAAACCATCTTCCACACCATCATGGGCCTTGAATAACGCAAACACGTCATCTTGTGTAAGCAGGCGCGGGGCAACCAGCTTACGAATGCCCTTCATCCAACTTTCAACCGTCGAGGTGTGACCTTTTTCCAGCGAAACGGCCAGGTAGGGCATACCGTCGTAAGACTGGCCCAGGGTTTCCTTCAGGCCCCTTGGATTTTCGCTGACGGCTTTATTCAAGAGCATCACCGCCAGCGCCGGGTCACGTCGCGTATGAGCGTGAAACATCGCCGAGCGGGTCAACTGGTCGGGGGTGGACGAGGGGCCAGGGCTCAGAAACCTCATTTCTTGCTGAGGCTGGAAAATATCGTACGTCGCACGCAGCGAAAACGCGTGGCTCTGATCGTTCTGGCGATAGAGCTGCAGCGACCCGACCAATTGACTCAGAGCTTGTAAATCATGGGCGCCGTTTGCCTCGATCCTCAGTTGACTGTTTGTACAATTGGGATCGTAAAAGCTCACGCATACCTGATTGTGGTTCTGGATCTTGATGTTCAACGCCATTGAATGCACGCCGCTGTTAAGCATGAAGTCGTTATTTTTCTGGTTGATATGAATCATCGTTGCCGCGATCTCACTGATCTGCGTCGGCAACATGTCCAGCGAAAGCACACGCGTATTGAGCAAGGTCGCAGTATCCCGCATGGCCTCGCTTCCCTCGTTGGACGAATGCAGCGTGCCACCGGAAAAATACTTCTTGATGCCCGCCTCGTTCTTCACCGCCCCCAGAAAGTCTAATTTTTTCTCACTTCTGAAGTATTCGTAGGCCAAGTGGCGGCACCACACCACCGTTTCCCCTCCGTGCTCGGCCTCTTTGCGCGACAAACTGACTCGCCCGTTGAAATTCGAAATCTCACGCCCGATCGGCTCGTAATGAGCGTCTACCCTGCGTGGCTGTGCGGGCGCCACAGGTGCCATCCCCCACCCCATCGGTTGCATATGCCAAGGTGACGGCGCCATGCCAGAGCGCATCGCCGGGCCTTTAACCGTCGGCAACGCCACCCCAGGCCCCCTCCTCAGGGAAAGCGTACTCAACTGCGTGCGTGTCCCGGACACGGCACGCTCATGTAGGGTGGTTGGCCGGGCAGCGCTCCCCTCAGGCTCAGCGACGGGCGGCGTTTGAGCCTGTGCAGGCGCAGGCTCTTTTACGGCTGGGTTGTCACTCAAAACAAAGACGGGGGACGGTACGGAGCTGATGATGGTCATAGACGCCTGGAATCAACTTTCTTGAAAGTGATAGGTTGAGTGGTGCCGGAGCGCTTGCGGGTTCCCCCTCATCCGTCGCGATGTCATGGCGTATTTTCCAGGGGCCTGGCCTTGGCCGACCTCACAACCCCCGATATTTTTCATTCAACGCATACAAGATCCCGCACGTTTCCCCGTCCAGCACCCCGCCATACTCCCTTGGCCGAAAGTGCATCTGAAACGCGCGGGTGCGCAGCACGAAAGCCTGGCGGTTCTTGGCCGGTGCGTAGCCGTAGCGCTGGAACGCGCGCTCCACTTCGACCTCGGGCGGCAAGCCCATGCAGAACCTGCGTTGATACATAGCCTGCACCGGCTCGTCGAACCAGGCGCCGAGGCCCGCCTCATGCAGGCGCTGCCACGGCAGCCGCGGGCCCGGGTCGCTCTTGCGCCCGTAGGCCACGTCCGAATGGCCCAGCAGGTCGGTGGGGCCGATCTGCGGGTGACGCGCGGTGATATCGCGCAGCAGTGCAATCAACGCCCCGACCTGTTCGTCGCCGTAGTCAGGAAACGTGAAGACGCCGCCGTCGTCCCGCGCCAGGTTGACGATTTCGATGCCGATGGAGCGGCTGTTGAGGTTGTCCCGCCCGCCCCAATGGCTGGCCCCGGCGTGCCATGCGCGGCGGCCTTCGTCCACCAGGCGAAACACACGCAGCTCGTCGTAGCCAGCCGCCCGATAGCCGGACTCACGGGGGTCTGGCAGCAAGTAATGGGCGCTGACCCCGTCCTGTGTCAGGGTCTTGAGCGACGACGCGAAGGGCGCCGCCGTGTAATGCACAATAATCTGGCGCACGCTTTCGCCGTGGCGCTCGTTGAAATCCTTTGCCGGGTAGGTGCTATCAATGACCAACATGCGAACTGTCCTTTTCAACACAGGCCAAGTCATTCGGCCCGTCCAAACGCAAAAATTACCGCCATCCTGAAGCGCTCGAGCACCAGGAGGGCGGTAGTTATTTGCACGTTGAAAAAGCTCAGCTGCGCAGCGGCATACCCAACTCGACCCGCAGGCCATCGGCCTGGCTGTCAAACTTCAATGAGCAGGAACAGCGCTGCACGATCGCCTGCACGATCGCCAGGCCCAGCCCGCAGCCATCGCTGCTGCCATTGCGCCAGAAGCGTTGGGTGAGGTGTTGCAGGTCGTCACTGGAGATCTGCTTGCCATGGTCGCGCACGCGAAACACCACCTGGTCGCCGGTGGTGAACACGTTCAGCTCCACCCGGGTGTCGGCCGGGGTATGGCGCAAGGCGTTGTCCAGGAGGTTGCGCAAGGCCGCCACCGCCAGGCCCACCGGCATTTGCACCGGGGTGTCGCGAAGGCCGTCGGCCAGGATCAGGTCGATGCGCTGGTTGTCACCGGCATTGGCGTCCTGGATCGCCATGCGCGCCACTTGCTCGGCGCTCGATTGCAAGCCGTCGTCAAATGACAGGCTGCCCTCGACCCGCGCCAGCAACAGCAGTTGCTCAAGGGTGCGGTGCAAGCGGTCGGCGCCCGCCTCGGCGTGGGCCAGGGACTGGTCGCGTGCGGCGCCGTCGGTCATGCGCGCCACTTGCAGGTGGGTCTTGATGGCCGTCAGCGGGCTGCGCAGTTCATGGGCGGCGTCGCCGGTCAGGCGGCGCTCCCGCTCCAGGGTCTTGGCGATGCGTTGGAACAGCTGGTTCTGGGTGTCGAGCAGCGGCTTGAGCTCACTGGGCAACGGGCTGATCTGCAAGGGCTCCAGGGAGTCGGCGCTGCGCCGCGTCAAGGCATCGCGCATGCGGTTGAGCGGCACCAGGCTCTGGCCGATGCCCAGCCACAGCAGCCACAGGCAACCCAGCAACGCCACGCCCACCGGCACCGAGGCCGCCAACAGAATCGAGAGGTTGAGGGACTCGCGCTCCACCTGCCGGTCGGCGGTGGTGATCAGTAAATCGCCGCGCGACAGGGTAAAACTGCGCCAGCCCACACCGTCGATGACCTGGTCACGAAAGCCACTGCGGCGCGACTCCAGGCCCTCGTCCGGGGTGGTGTGGCTGCGCGCGAGGATTTCACCGCGCAGCGAGCTGACCTGGCACGCCATGCCGCCGGGCACGTTCAATTGCTGGGCGCTGAAATGCGCGCCGCCGCTCACGCTGGCCAGGCCCGGCATTTGCTCGGTCAGCCCGGCCACCATGCGCGCCGACGCCACCAGGCGCTGGTCCAGGGAAAACATCATCTGGTTGCGCAGGTCGTTGAGCATCCAGGCGGCCGCCAGGGTCCAGATCAGCACAAAGGCGGCGCCCAGTTTGAACGTCAGGCGCAGGCGCAGGCTTTTCACGAGGCTTCATCCCCGTCATCCGCCGGGCCCAGGCGGTAGCCCAGGCCGCGCACGGTTTCGACGATGCCGTTGCCCAATTTGCGCCGCAGGTGGTGGATATGCACGTTGAGGGCGTTGCTTTCCAGTTCGTCGCTCAGGCCGTAGACGCTGTCTTTGAGCTGCTCGCTGGACAGCACCCGGCCCCGGTTTTGCAGCAGCGCCTGCAACAGCGCCTGCTCACGGCGGGACAGGTCCACCGGCTGGCCGCCCAACAGGGTTTCGCGGCTGCTGGGGTTGTACGTCAGGCGCCCGTGCTCGATCAGGTTGACACTGCGCCCGGCCACGCGCCGCAGCAGGGTGTGCAGGCGGGCGGCCAGTTCGCGCAGGTCGAAAGGCTTGAGCAGGTAGTCGTCGGCCCCGGCCTGCAGGCCGTCCACGCGGTTGGTCACCGAGTCGCGCGCGGTGAGGATCAGCACCGGAATTTCCAGGCCCTGGCTGCGCAAGTGCTGCAACAGCTTCAGGCCGTCTTCATCCGGCAGGCCGAGGTCGAGTACCATCACGTCGAATTCGGCGACCTTGAGCATCGCCCGGGCAGCGGCCGCCGTGCCGACGCGCTCCACGGTCAAGCCCTGGGCGCCGAGGCCGGCGACAATGCCACTGGCAATCAGCTCATCGTCTTCACAGACCAGTACGTGCATGGTGAGTCCCTTGATAAATGAGGGTGATTAAACGGCCGGTGGATTAAGCACGCATTATGCGGTGCCTGCGGGCAGCTTCAGACAATCCTTACGCCCTAGAATAGCCCGGTTAATCATCGGTTAATCAACGCCACACATTGTGTGTCCCATATTGCTTTGAACTAAGGCTTGATCATGCGGCATCTGTTTATCTTTCTGCTGGCGTTGTTCGCGGGGTTCGCCCAGGCCGCGCCGGGCAACAACCCCTTTGAGAAACAACCCGACTTTCTCCCGGTGGGCAAGGCCTTCATCTTTACGTCCGAGCGCCTGGCCTCCGGCGAAACCCAGTTGTTCTGGCAGATTGCCGACGGTTATTACCTGTACCAGCAGCGCCTGAAGTTCGACGGCCTCGCCGAAAAACCGGCGCTGCCACAAGGCGAAGCCCATAGCGACGAGTTTTTTGGCGAGCAACAGGTGTACCGCCAGGGCCTGGAAGTGAAGATTCCGGCCGGCGTCACCGGCACCGTCAAAGTGGGCTGGCAGGGCTGCGCCGATGCGGGCCTGTGCTACCCGCCGCAGTCGATGACCGTGGACCTGGGCGGCAACCCGGCCGTCGCCGCCCCCGCGCAGGCCCAGGACCAAAGCCTGGCCAGCGGCCTGCAAGACCGCAGCCTGGGCTGGAGCCTGTTGCTGTTCTTTGGCCTGGGCCTGCTGCTGGCCTTTGCCCCGTGTTCGCTGCCGATGCTGCCGATTCTTGCAGGCCTGGTGGTGGGCAGCGGCGCCAGCCCACGGCGCGGTTTTGCGCTGGCCGCCAGCTACGTGGTGTGCATGGCGCTGGTGTACGCAGCCTTGGGTGTATTGGCCGCGCTGCTGGGCGGCAACCTGGCGGCCCTGCTGCAAACGCCATGGATCCTGGGCAGTTTCGCCGCCCTGTTCGTGGTCCTCGCGCTGCCGATGTTCGGCTTCTTTGAACTGCAACTGCCCGCCTTCCTGCGTGATCGCCTGGACAACGTCAGCCGCCAGCAAAGCGGCGGCAGCCTGGTGGGTGCGGGCATTCTGGGGGCCTTGTCCGGCCTGCTGGTGGGCCCGTGCATGACCGCCCCACTGGCCGGCGCGCTGCTGTATATCGCGCAAAGCGGCAATGCGCTGCACGGCGGGCTGATCCTGTTTGCCATGGGCATCGGCATTGGCGTGCCGCTGCTCTTGCTGGTGACGGTGGGCAATCGCTTCCTGCCCAAGCCCGGCACCTGGATGAACGTGCTCAAGGGCATCTTCGGCTTCCTGTTTTTGGCCACCGCCGTGCTGATGATTCGCCCGGTGGTGGGTGAAAGCCTGTGGCTGGGCCTGTGGGGCGCGCTGGCGCTGGTGATGGCCTACTGCGGCTGGCGCCTCTCGCGTGAGCAGGGCCTGGCGGCCCGGGTATTCGGCGCAGGCTCCTTGGTGCTGGGCCTGTGGGGCGGCCTCCTGGTGATCGGCGCAGCCGGTGGCAGTGGCGAGTTGTGGCAGCCGCTGAAGGTCTACAGCGGCGGCTCGGTGGCCAGTGCACCTGCCGCTCACGAAGCGTTCACCACGATCAGCGACCCCGCTGTGCTGCAAAGCCAGCTCGACAGCGCCAAGGCCCAGGGCCAATGGGTGCTGGTGGACTACTACGCCGACTGGTGCGTGTCCTGCAAGATCATGGAAAAACAGGTGTTCGGCCAAGCCGCCGTCATGGACGCCCTCAAAGACGTGCGCCTGCTGCGCCTGGACGTGACCGCCGACACCGCCGCCAGCCGCGAGCTGCTGGGCCGCTACAAGGTCCCCGGCCCGCCGAGCTTCGTGTGGATCGGCCCCGACGGTGAAGAGCGCCGCGCCCAGCGCATCACCGGCGAAGTGGACGCCGACGCCTTCCTGCAACGCTGGAACCAGACCCGGGAAACCCGCTGATGCTGACACTGACTATCGGCGCCTTTGCCATCGCGCTCAATCACCTGCTGCTGATCACCGCCTTGATCCTGGCTACCCTGGTGGGCTGGCGGGTGGCCAAGCGCGGTGGCGAGAACCCGGAGTCGGTGCTGTTCAGCTTGTTTTTGCTGGGCATGCTCGCCGCCCGCGCAAGCTTTGTGCTGATGTACTGGACGTACTACCAGAACGACCCGCTGCAAATCGTCGACCTGCGCGACGGTGGCTTTCTCGCCTGGCCCGGCGTGATCGCCCTGGTGCTGGGCGCCGTGGTGTATGGCAAGCGCCGCCCGGCGTTGCGCAAGCCGCTGGCGGCGGGCGTGGTCACGGGCCTGGCGTTCTGGGCGGTGGCCAGCCTGTCCCTGGGCATTTACGAAAAAGGCACCCGCCTGCCGGACATCGCCCTGCTCGATGCCAACGGGCACAGCGTGCAACTGGCCGACTATCAAGGCCGCCCGCTGGTGATCAACCTGTGGGCCACCTGGTGCCCGCCGTGCCGCCGGGAAATGCCGGTGCTGGAAAAAGCCCAGCAGCAGCGGCCCGACGTGACCTTCCTGTTCGTCAACCAGGCCGAAAGCATGCAAAGCGTCAGCACGTACCTGGCCACCCAGGGCCTGGAACTGGACAACGTGCTGTTCGACGCCAGCGGCCGTCTCGGCCAGGCGGTGGGTTCCATGGCCCTGCCGACCACCCTGTTCTACCAACCCGATGGACGCTTGATCAACAGCCACCTGGGCGAACTGTCCCAAGCCAGCCTCGCCCGCGCCATGGAGCGCTTCGATCCGACTGCCGTTGAACCGGCCACCACAAGGAAACCCCTATGCCCCGCCTCCGCCACCTGCTGACCCTGCTACCGCTGACCCTGGCCGCCACCCTCGCCCAGGCTGAAGACTGGCCCGCACCGATCAAACAGATCGAGGCCAAGGGCGCCAAGATCATCGGCACCTTCGACGCCCCCAGTGGCCTCAAAGGCTACGCCGCGCAGTACCAGAACCGGGGCATGGCGCTGTACCTGACCGCCGACGGCAAACACGTCATCGCAGGCAACCTGTACGACGCCGACGGCAAGGACTTGAGCGCCGCGCCGCTGGAAAAACTGGTGTACGCCCCGATGTCCAAGCAAGTGTGGGCCAAGATGGAACACAGCAACTGGATCCAGGACGGCGATAAAAACGCCCCGCGCACCGTGTACCTGTTCAGCGACCCCAACTGCCCCTACTGCAACATGTTCTGGGAACAGGCCCGCCCGTGGGTGAAGGCTGGCAAGGTGCAATTGCGCCACATCATGGTCGGCATCATCCGCGAAGACAGCGCTGGCAAGTCGGCCGCCCTGTTCGCCGCCAACGACCCGCAACAGGCGCTGCAAGCCCACGAAGCGGCTGGCAAGGCGAGCAAGCTGCTGCCACTGGACAAGATCCCGACAGACATCGAGGCCAAGCTCGACGCCAACATGAAGTTGATGGATGAACTGGAACTGTCGGCCACCCCGGCGATTTTCTACCTGGATGACAAGGGCCAGTTGCAGCAACAGCAAGGGGCGCCGTCGCCGGAGAAGTTGGTGAAGATTCTGGGGCCGAAATAAAAACAGGCCTCCCGTGCAAAAACGGGAGGCCTGCCCTTTGACGTCAAGACGCGTGAGTGCGGGTCGACTAACCCCGCACGCGGATATCGGTTATCGCATAATCGTTGCCCGTGATGCCCTCCCCTTCATGACTCCACACCTCCAGCCGCATGTTGCTGGCATTGGCCACAAAGTTACCTTTCAACGGCGCCCACGCCATGGTGTAGAACGTCGTCACCGCCGTCACTGCGCCCATGTTGGTGCGTAGCGACAACTTAGGCATAGGTGCCGCACCGTTGTAAGTGCACGCCAACAAACTGAACTCATAACTACGCCCCACTTCAAGTCCCGTGAAGTCTTTATAGAGGACCGAACCTATCCCCCCGATACTGGCGGTGCCGTTACGTACACAGGGTTTGCCAAAGACTACGTTGTAGAGCATTTCGCCGTTGGCAGCAGCGCCGGGACGCCAGCCGTTCCAATTCGCCCCCGCAAACGATGTGAAGTCATCGAGCGGCAAACGGATGGTCAGGTTCAAGACCGGGAACACCACCGCGTTGCTTTCAACGGTACTGCCGTCCGGCGTTACTTTGCAGGTGACCGTAAAGGTGCTGCCGTTGGCCAATAACAACAGCTGGGACCGGATTAACAGGTCCGCCAACCCCGCACTCACTTCTGCCGCCGTCACGCTCTTGCCCAGGTACACGCTGATCGTGTGTGGACTGCCATTGGTCAGGGTTCCGACAGCCCGCAGCCAGACCTTTTGCCCTGCCAGGGCAAACCACCACGGCTCCACCTGGACGTTAGCGTTTGCGGCAAAGGTGCGCAGGTCCAGGATACCGTTGGTTGCCTGAGTGACCACCGGCGTTGGCAAGCGCACCGGGACGCTGATCTGCAGGTTCAAGTCGTCTGAAGTGGCCAGCTTGCAGGCGCTGGTGACGGTGTAGTTGACGGCCACGGTTTTACCGATGCCGTGAATGACCGCTTCGCGCGCGATCTTGAAGTCCACATAACCGGGCCTGTTATTACCCACTTGAGTCTCAAGGGGTAAACACGTCCCGTCGGGCAGCGTCCAACAAACTCCGATACGGTGCCGGGCACTCATGTGCGGGTACTCCACTCGCACGCTCACGCCGTCTTTGCCGTTGTAGACCGTCAGTTGGTTACCCACCGCTTCGCGCACGGTCGGATGCTTGAGTACGAGGTCTTCCTGCTCAATCGTGAACACGGTGGCTGCAAACGCCAACGCGCTCTCTAACTGCGGCACACCGTTGAAGTTCACCGCAAAATGCAGCTCAAAATCACTGCAATCCGCCAGTTTTTGCAAGGCCGTCCGCGGGATCGGGGTATCAACGCCTGCACTCACCCACTGCGCGGTGATCGGCTCGGCCACCAGCACGTCGAAGCGGTAAGCGCTGTCGTCCTCAAGGGTGCCTGTTACCCACATCCAGCAATACTGCCCCAACGCGGCGTAGTCCCAGTGAGCAACGGTGCCCGTCGCCTGACCGGCAAAGGTGTTCAGGTCCACAATGCTGCCGGTCGCCTGCTCGATACTGGGCCTGGTCAACTGCGGCGCCAGCACCTTAACCCGGTGTTCAGGAGCGATCTGTGGCGCATAGTCGTTGAACGCCACCGAGTAAGTGATGCTGACAGGGCCGCAAAAGTTGGCGCTGATCGCCGAGGGCGGCACGTCAAACACCAGCGTGGTGTCACCTTCTTGAACAACGGCGCACGCCAGCTCAGGCGTGCCGAGGCCAGGGTTGCCAGACAAAAATGCACAGACGTGGTCTCCCGCCTCCATGCCTTCGTAGCTCACCTCAATGTGTGCCCCTGCGACGGTATTGACCGGGTTCACCACCCAGCCCTCGGTGCCGCAATTGACCGCTTCGCGAAGTTGCGCAGGCGGCAGGTCCAACGTCGGGTCCACCCGCAACAACGTGGTGGAGCGCTGATGGAAGTCCTGAGCATTGAGCGGCAGCGGGTTTTCCAAGACCGGGTCACCCGGTGTCGGGTTGACGGGGTTGGACTGATCCCAAATTACCCCCAAATGAGCGGTCAACGCCGAATAGTCCTGCCGGCGCGACATCCAGCCACGCAGCAGCCTGAATTCAAATACATGATCCGGATGTGCTTCGGCGGCGGTGACGTGATGATCGTAAGTCACCCAGATAAACCGGTACGGCGCCTCATGCTGGTCACCGGCAACGGTCACGAACAGACGCTGCCCGGCCTGGATCATCGGCCAGGCCTTGATCCGGATGGTTTCATCGCCCGAAAAGGTATGCATGTCCAGCCAGCGAGTGCTCCATTCCAGCCGCGAATGCGCGAACTCCGGCATCGATTCGCGCAGATCCGCCTCGCGCACCTGCTGGATTTCCAGCTCCAGGGTCAACGACGTTTTCACCAACCCACCGACCGTGGCCGTGTACCAGATCAACACGGTGTGCCCGATACAGGTACTCACCCACTGCCACGGAATCTGGACCTCGACGCTGCCACTTGTACCACCAGGCACCACGATGGGGGCGAACGACGGCTCGGGCTGTTCCTTGATCGCCCAATGCAGGGTGACCGGTTTGTCGGCAAGCCCGGGAACGGTAATGGTTGCGACGGTGCCGTCCATGGCATCGAGGGGATACAGCACGCTGTTGTTGGCCGCGTACAGAATCTGTGGGTAAGGCAATTCGGCAAGGGTGGCTACCTCGGACGGTTGCGCAGCCACCACATTTTTTTGAGGGATCGGTTTCTTCGCCACGATAAGACCTCCTGTCCAACGTTGGATAACTTCGGCCTGATGGCCAAAACTGCTGTTATCTAACGTCCGGAACAGGTGCGGCGCCTACTGTCAGATTTGACAGTTACGCCAAAAAGCCGACCGGCGGCCTCCCCCGTCAAAGCCCCTCCAGTTCGGCCATCAGGTCACTCAAGCGGTCCACCTTCTCCACGCTGATCGTGTCAACCGCCAGCCCGTCGATGTACTCGGCCAGTTGGGCCACCGTGCTGCACTCGAACATCGCCCGAAGCGGCACATCGCGCTGCAGGGTCTTTTGCACCCGCGAGGCAATCTGCGTGGCCAGCAGCGAGTGCCCGCCCAATTCGAAGAAGTTGTCCTGCACCCCCACCCGCTCGACTTTGAGCACCTGGGCCCAGATTCCGGCCAGGGTCTGCTCCAACTCATTGCGCGGTGCCAGGTAGTCCTGTTGGTGCAACTGGCCGATGTCCAGCGCGGGCAAGGCCTTGCGGTCGAGCTTGCCGTTGGCGTTGAGCGGCAGGCTGTCCAGCCATAGCCAGTGCAGCGGCACCATGTATTCGGGCAACTCGGCGCGCAGGCGTTGCTTGATGCGGTCCAGGCGTTCGCCCTGGCCCAGGCTGGCGTCGGCCGCCACCAGGTAACCCACCAGGTGTTTGCCGTTGGCGCCCTCCTGTACCCCCACCGCCGCGTCGCGCACCTCGGGTTGCTCGTGCAGGCGGGCTTCGATTTCACCCAGTTCGATGCGGTAGCCACGAATCTTCACTTGATGGTCGATACGCCCCACGTACTCCAGCACCCCGTCGCGGCGTCGACGGGCCAGATCGCCGGTGCGGTACAACCGCTCGCCCGGTGCACCGAACGGGTTGGGCACAAATACCTGCGCCGTCCGTAGAGGGTCGCTCACATAGCCGCGCCCCACGCCCGTCCCCGCCACACACAATTCGCCCACCGCGCCTTGCGGCACCAGGTCCAGCGCACCGTCCAGCACGTACAGGCGGTTGTTGTCGGTCGGCGTGCCAATCGGCAGGTACGTGCCCCGGGTGGAGGCCAGGTCTACGCGGTAGAACGCCACGTCGTCCGAACATTCCGCCGGCCCGTAGGCGTTGACCAGGCCGATCTGCGGGTAGCGCAGCAGCCACTGGTGCGCCAGCTCCGGCGGCATGGCTTCGCCGGTCGGCAGCATCCAGCGCAGGCCGTCCAGGTGGATACGGTCCTGGGCGAGCATGCCCTGGATCAGCGACGGCACGCTTTCCAGCACGGTGATGCCTTGGGCCTGCACATGCTCGAGCAAGCCTTGCGGGTCATGGGCAACGGCATTCGGCACGATGTCCACCCGTGCGCCAAACAGCGGCGCCGCGAGGAACTGCCACACCGAAATATCAAAGCTTTGCGAGGCGGTCTGGGCGATCACGTCCGTCTCGCTCAGTTGCAGGTACGGCAGCTTGCTCAATTGGTTGTTGAGCATGCCGCGCTGCTCCACCATCACGCCCTTTGGCAGGCCGGTGGAGCCTGAGGTGTAAATCACATACGCGAGGTTGTCCGGGGCGCTGTAAAGGCCCAGGTCCGCGTCGGGCCCGGCCAATTGCTCCCACACCAACAACTTGGGCCGCCCGGCGCAGGCGAAGTCTTCCAACAACTGTTGCGCCTGTTCACGGCACGCCTCGGTGCACACCAGCAACGGTGTGCGGCTCAGGTCGATGATGCGGCTCAGGCGCTGGCCCGGCAGGCCCGGGTCCAGCGGCAAGTAACCGGCACCGGCCTTGAAGCTGCCGATGATCATGCCCAAAAGGTCCAGGCCACGCTCGGCGAGCAGCGCCACCGGCTGGTCCAGGCCAACACCGGCGGCCACCAACGCATGCCCCAGGCGATTACTGCGCCGGTTCAGTTCGGCGTACGTCCATTGCTGGTCCAGGCAACTGGCGGCAATGCGCTGCGGATGCTGCGCCACCTGCGCCTCGAACAACGCCACGTAGCTGTGATCCAGCGGGTAGTCGCGGCCGCTCTGGTTGCACCCTTCCAGCAAAAAGGCGCGCTCCGGCTCGCCGATCAATGGCAGGTCGGCCATGTCGCCATGGAACCCTTGCACCAGCGCCAGCAGCAGGCGCTTGAACTCGGCGAGCATGCCTTGCACGGTGCTTTCGTCGAAATATCGCTGGTCGTAAGACAGGTGCAACCCCAGGTCATCGCCCGGGTAACACACTGCCGTCAGCGGGAAGTTGGTGTGGGTGCGGCCCGAGTCCGAGGTGGCGTTCAGGCTTTGCGCACGGTCCAGCACCGAGACTTCTACCGGGGCGTTTTCAAACACGAACAGGCTGTCGAACAGCGGCTGGCCCTTGGGCAATTCGCTGTGCTCCTGGATCGTCACCAGGGGCAGGTATTCGTACTCGCGCAGTTGCATGTTGCTGTCCAGCAGGCCGCTCAACCAGTCGCGCACACGGCACGGCTGACCGTCCTCGGGCAGGGTCACGCGCAGCGCAATGCTGTTGATGAACAGGCCGACGGTGCGTTGCATCTGCGGCATCTCCACCGGGCGCCCGGCCACGGTGACGCCGAACAGCACATCACGCTCACCGCTCAAACGCTGTAGCACCAGGGCCCACGCCGCTTGCGCAAAGGTGTTGACGGTCAATTGGTGCGCCTGCGCCAGTTCGCGCAGGTGTGCGCCGTCCTGCGCATCGAGGCGGGTGTAGCAGTCGCCTACCACCATGCCGCCGCTGTGGCCTGCGTGTTCGCGCAGGAACGGCCGGTCGCTGGGGATCGGTGTGGTGCGCTCGAACCCTTGCAGGTTGCGCTGCCACCACTGCTTCGCCTCGGCCAGGCTCTGGCGTTGCAGCCAGGCAATGTAGTCGCGGTAGCGCGACGGGGCGGCCAACGTGGCCTCATGGCCTTCGCCGAGGGCCAGGTAAATCTCGAAGAAATCGTTCATCAACAGCGACCGGCACCAGGCATCGATCAGGATGTGGTGGTTGCTCATCATGAACCAGTAGCGCGCCTCGCCCACGCGGATCAGGCGCAGGTGGAACGGCGCCTGGTTGAGCAGGTCGAAGCCCGCTTCACGCTCTTGCTTGAGCAAGGCTTGCAGGCGCGGCTCGTGTTCTCCGTCGGGGTCAGCGCTCCAGTCCAGGTACTCGACCGGCGTGCTGCCGGGCTTGTGCACCACCTGCAACATGTCCTCGCCCACGTTCCAGCAGAACGATGCGCGCAGGGCTTCGTGACGGGCGATCACCGCCTGCCAGGCCCTGGCGAAACGCTCGGGGTCCAGGGCGCTGTTGATGCGGTAGCGGTCCTGCATGTAGTAGAGGCCGGTGCCCGGCTCCAGCAGGGTGTGCAGCAGCATGCCCTCTTGCATGGGGGTCAGCGGGTACACGTCTTCGATGGCGCTGGCAGGCACCGGCAAGCTGTCGAGTTGCGCCTGGGTCAGCCGGGCCAGCGGGAAATCGGACGGCGTGAGGCCGCCCGCATCCGCGCTCAGGCAATGGCTGATCACGCTGCACAGTTCGCCAAGGTAAGCGTCGGCCAGCTCACCGATGGTCTGGGGGTCGTGGCGCTCGCGGCTGAAGGTCCAACGCAGCACCAGTTCGCCGCCATACACCTGGCTGTCCACGCTCAACGTGTTGGGCAGCGGTGCGTCCAGGTCATGGGCGATCCCGGCGGGTTCGTCCACCGGGTGGAACAGCGCATCGTCACCAAAACTCTGGTCGAACTGGCCCAGGTAATTGAAGGTGATGGACGCGCTCGGCAACGCGGCCATGGCCTCGCGGCACGGTGCGTCGGCCAGGTAACGCAGCACGCCATAGCCCAGCCCTTTGTGCGGCACCGCACGCAGTTGCTCCTTGATCGCCTTGATGGAGGCGCCCTGCCCGGCGGCTTCCTCGATGTTCAGCGGGGTCAGGCGCAGTGGGTAGGCGCTGGTGAACCAGCCGACGCTGCGGGTCAGGTCGATGTCGTCGAACAGGGCTTCGCGGCCGTGGCCTTCCAGTTGGACCAGCACCGACGCCTGCCCGCTCCAGCGGCACATCACACGGGCCAGGGCGGTCAGCAGCAGGTCGTTGACCTGGGTGCGGTAGGCACTCGGTGCCTGTTGCAGCAACTGGCGGGTGCGCTCGGCGTCCAGGCGTACGCTGACACTGCTGGCATCGCGATGACGCGCAAGGCCGTGAGGGTGGTCCACCGGCAACGCCACCGCCGGGCCCGCCAGTTGCGCCTGCCACAGGCCCAGCTCTTCGCGCAGCGATTCGCTGCCGGCATAGGCCTGCAAACGCGCAGCCCAGTCTCGCAGCGCGCTGGTCTTGGCGGGCAAGCTCACCGGCTGGCCGTCGCTCAATTGGCGATAGACGTTTTGCAGGTCTTCAAGCAACACGCGCCACGACACGCCGTCCACCACCAGGTGATGCACCACGATCAAAAGGCGCCGCTGGCCGAGCGGGCCGTCCACCAATAAGGCGCGCAGCAGCGGGCCGTGGGCCAGGTCGAGGCTGCGCTGGGTGTCGGTGAACAGCGCCTGGCACTGCGCCATGTCTGTCACCTGGGCTTGCAGCAGCAGTGCGCCTTGCGGCACGGCGCTGTGCTCGGCGTGCCAGTGGGCGTCACGCGCGGTGAAGCTCAGGCGCAGGGCGTCGTGGTGTTCCAGCACGGCCAGCAACGCCTGCTCCAGGCGGTGGGGCTCCAGGGCCTGCGCAGGCTCCAGCACCAGTGCCTGGTTCCAGTGCTGGCGCTCGGGGATGTCGGTGTCAAAGAACCACTGCTGGATCGGCGTCAGCGCCGAAGCGCCGGTGAGCACGCCTTGCTCGGCAATCACCTGTTCGCTGCGGGTGGCGACGGCGGCCAGGGTGCGCACGCTCTGGTGCTGGAACAGGTCGCGGGGGCTGAAATGAATCCCGGCCTGCCGCGCACGGCTGACCACCTGGATCGACAGGATCGAGTCGCCGCCCAGTTCAAAGAAGTTATCGTCCAGGCCCACTTGCTGCACATTCAGCACGGCGCACCAGATAGCGGCCAGGGTCTGCTCCAACGTGTTGCGCGGGGCCACGTAGTGTTGGCGGTTGGCCTCGGGGTCGGGCTGGGGCAATGCACGGCGGTCGAGCTTGCCGTTGGCGGTCAGCGGCATGCTGGCCAGCACCATCAGGTGGGCAGGCACCATGTAGTCCGGCAGTTGGGCCTTGAGGTGCGCCTTGAGGGACTCGCGCAGGGCGTTGTGGTCGGCATCGTCGCTGACCAGGTAACCCACCAGTTGCTTGCCGCTGGGGCTGTCCAGCGCCAGCACCACCGCTTCGGCCACGCTGGGGTGTTCCAGCAGGCGGGTTTCGATCTCGCCCAGTTCAATCCGGAACCCACGGATCTTCACCTGATGGTCGACCCGCCCCAGGTATTCCACCAGGCCGTCGGCACGCTGGCGCACCAGGTCGCCGGTGCGGTACAGGCGGCCGCCATCACGGGCGAACGGGTCGGCGACAAAGCGCTCCGCCGTCATCCCGGGACGCTGGTGATACCCCTGGGCCAGGCCGGCGCCGCCGACATACAACTCGCCCGTCGCGCCTTGCGGCACCAGCGCCAGGTCGGCGTCGAGGATATAAGCCACCCGGGCACCGACGATGCTGCCGATCGGCACGCTGCCCGCGCCCTCCTCCAGCTGCTCCGGTGCCAGGCAGGCCAGCGGCATCACCACGGTTTCGGTGGGGCCGTAGGCATTGAAGAACCGTTCAGGCTGGAACGCCGCGCGAATCCGCTGCAAGTGCTCGCCCGTCAGCGCCTCGCCGCCGGTGATGCACATGCGCACCGGCAAGGTCTGCTGCTGCGTGGCCAGCCATTGCGCCAACTGGCTGCCGTAGCTGGGGGTGAAGCCCAGAATGTTGATGCGGTGCTGGCGGATCAGCCCGCAGATTTCTTCGGCGTCCCACTGGCCTTGCGCCCGCAACACCACCTGCGCGCCGCTGAGCAACGGCACCAGCAGGCGCTCGGTGGCGGCGTCGAAGTTGATGGAATAAAAGTGCAGTTCGCAGTCGTCCGGGCGCATGCCAAAACGCTCGATCACCGCCTGGCAATGCATGGCGATTTCGCCGTGGGACACCACCACGCCCTTGGGCTTGCCGGTGGAGCCGGAGGTGTAAATCAGGTAGGCCTGGTGTTGCGGCACATTGATGAACGGCAACTCGGTGGTCGGGTAACGGGCCAGGTCCTGCGCCAGGCTCCAACGGTCGACGCCCACGGGCAGCTCGCCCAGGGCCTCGAACATCGCGGCATCGCTGAGCAGCAGGCGGATGCCGCTGTCCTCGATCATGTAATGCAGGCGGTCCAGCGGGTATTCCGGGTCCAGCGGCACATAGGCGCCGCCGGCCTTGAGGATCGCCAGCAAGCCCACGACCATCTCCAGCGAACGCGGCAACGCCAGGCCCACCCGCACCTGCGGGCCCACCCCGCGCTCGCGCAGCGCCCAGGCCAGGCGGTTGGCGCGGCTGTCCAGCTCGCGGTAGCTCAGGGTCTGCCCGGCAAACGTCAACGCCGGGGTGTCGGGGCGTGCCTGGGCCTGTTGGCTGAACAGCGTGTGAAGGCACTGGTCGAGGCGATGCTCACCCGCCTCACTGCCCAGGCTGTTTTGCAACGCGCGCTGTTCGGCGGCGTGCAGCAGCGGCAGTTCGCTCAGGCGCTGCTGTGGGTCGCCAATCAGCGCTTCGAGCAGGTTGCGCCAATGCTCGGCCATGCGCGCAATGCGCGGTTCATCAAACAGGTCGGTGCTGTAGGTCAGGCAGCAACCCAGGCGATGGTCGAGGTCGGTGACTTCAAGGTTCAGGTCGAACTTGGTGGCGCGGGCGTCGTTGGCCAGGTACTCGACCGTCATGCCAGCCAGGGGCCGGCGCTGCTGGAATTCCCAGCGCTGCACGTTGCACATCACTTGGAACAACGGGTTGTACGCAGCGCTGCGAGGCGGTTGCAGGGCCTCCACCAAATGGTCGAAGGGCAGGTCTTGATGGGACTGGCCTTCGATCACGGTGTGGCGCACCTGCTCGAACAATTGAGCGACGCGCATCTGCCCGTCGAGCTGGCAACGCAGCACTTGGGTATTGAGGAACGCGCCGATCAGCCCCTCGCTTTCCGGGCGGATGCGGTTGGCCACCGGGGCGCCGATGCGCAGGTCGGTCTGGCCACTGTAGCGGTAGAGCAACACGGCCAGAGTCGCGGTCATGGTCATGAACAGGGTCAGGCCGCGCTCGGCGTTGAACGCCCGCACGCGAGCGGCCAGCTCGTCGCTCAAGTCGAAGCGGAACAGTTCGCCCTGGTGGCTTTGCACCGGCGGGCGCGGACGGTCGCTGGGCAGTTCCAGCAGTGGGTGCTCGTGACCCAACTGCGCGGTCCAATAGTCCAGTTGGCGCTGGCGCTCGCCCGACTCCAGCCACTGGCGCTGCCACACGCTGTAGTCCAGGTACTGCACCGGCAGCGCAGGCAATGGCGACTCGCGCTCGTCAATAAAAGCCTCATAGAGCGCGCTGAGTTCACGGGCAAAAATGTCCATGGCCCAGCCTTCGGTGACGATGTGGTGCAGGGTGAGCACCAGGTAGTGTTCCTGCTCACCGGCCTTGACCAGGCACGCGCGCAGCAACGGGCCGGTGTCCAGGTTGAAGGGGGTGTGGGCCTCGTGGTCGGCCAGTTGCTGCAAACGCTGCTGGCACTCGGCGTGGGTCAGTGCACTGAAGTCTTGCCACGCCATGCGCACGCTGCTTTGCGCCGACACCTGCTGCTGCGCCACGCCGTCACGGCTCGGAAATGTGGTGCGCAAGGTTTCGTGACGCATGATCAAGGCCTGCAACGCCGCCTCGAAACGCCCCACGTCCAGCACCCCACGCAAACGCGCCATGCCGCCGACGTTGTAGGCCGGGCTGTCCGGTTCCATCTGCCAGAGAAACCACATGCGCTGCTGCGAATACGACAGCGGCACCGGCTGGCGGCGGTCGACCCTGGCGATGGCCGATTGCAGGTTGCGTTGGCCCGAGGCCTGGATCAGCCGCACATGCTCGGCAAACGCGCCCAGCTCGCTGGTTTCAAACAGGGTGCGCAAGGCGAGCTCCACGTCGCAGGCCTGGCGGGTGCGCGAGATGATTTGCGTGGCCAGCAACGAGTGGCCGCCCAGCGCGAAGAAATCGTCACGCAGGCCGATACGCGGCAGGCCGAGGACTTCACGCCAGATGGCGGCGATCTGCTGTTGCAGCGCCGATTCGGGCTCGACATGCTCGCGCACCTGCCACACCGGCTCCGGCAGCGCGCGCAGGTCCAGCTTGCCGCTGGGGCTCAAGGGCATCGCGTCCAGGCGGATCAATTGCGCGGGCACCATGTACTCCGGCAACTCGGCGGCCAGGGCGGCCTTTACCGCCTGTTCATCCAGCGCCCGGTGGGCGGTGTAATAGCCGATCAACTGCGCGCCCGCGGCGGTGTCGCGCACCCGCACCACGGCGTTGGCGATGCCCTCCAGCGCCAACAGGCGTGCCTGGATTTCTTCGGGCTCCACACGAAAGCCGCGCAGCTTGACCTGCTGGTCGAGGCGGCCCAGGTATTCCAGCACGCCGTCAGCGCCCCAACGCACGCGGTCGCCGGTGCGGTACAGGCGCGCGCCCGACGCATCGGCCACGAAGCGCTCGGCGGTCAGCCCCGGACGGCCCAGATACCCTCGGGCCAACCCGATGCCGCCAATGCACAGCTCGCCGGGCACGCCGATCGGCAGGGGGTTGAACTGCTCGTCCAGCACCCGGCAGATCACGTTGCCCAGCGGCCGACCAATGGGTGAGCGCTCGCCGTCTTCACGGCGGCAGTGCCAGTGGGTCACGTTGATCGCGGTTTCGGTGGGGCCGTATCGGTTGTGCAACTGCACCCCCGGCAAGTGCGCCAACACGCGGTTACGCAGCTCGGCGGGCAAGGCTTCGCCGCCAGAGAACACGCGGCGCAGGCTGCTGCATTCGGCGCTCAAGGGCTCATCGATAAACAGCTGCAACAGCGGCGGCACAAAGTGCAACGTGGTCACGCCGTGCTGTTGCACGCACTGCGCAATGCGATGGGGGTCACGGTGCTCGCCGGGCGCGGCCAGCGCCAGGCGGCAGCCGGTGATCAGCGGCCAGAAGCACTCCCACACCGACACGTCAAAACTGACCGGCGCCTTTTGCATCAGCACATCGGTTTCGTCGAGTTGATAGGTGGCCTGCATCCACTGCAAACGCTCGGCCAGTGCAGCATGGGTGTTGCCCACGCCTTTGGGCTGGCCGGTGGAGCCGGAGGTGTAGATCACGTAGGCCAGGTTGTCGCCTTGCACATTCACGCCCGGTGCGTGAGTGGGCCAGCTGTCGAGCTTGAGGTTGTCCAGGGCGATGACACACACATCGTCGGCCACCGGCAGTTGCTCCAACAGCGCGGTCTGGGTCAGCAGCAGTTGCACACCGCTGTCCTTGAGCATGTAGGCCAGGCGGTCGGCGGGGTAGTCCGGGTCCAGCGGCACGTAGGCACCGCCCGCCTTGAGGATGGCCAACAGGCCGATCAGCAGGTGCGGCGAACGCTCGGCGGCGATGGCCACGCACACGTCCGGGCCCACGCCTTTGTCGCGCAGGTAATGGGCCAGGCGGTTGGCCTGGGTGTGCAACTGGGCGAAGCTCAGGTGGCCGTCCTGCCAGACCAGCGCGGTGTGCTCATTGGCGGCCTGCGCGTTGAGCAACTGCGGCAGCCAGCGCTGTGCCGGCGCGCAAGGGGCGGCGCCCCACTGGTCTTGCAGGGCATGCTCAGCGGCGGGCACCAGCGCCAGCTCGCCAATGGCGTGCCCGGGGTGTTCGCACACCGCTTGCAGCAGCGCGACGAAGTGCCCGGCCAGGCGTTCAATGGTGCTGGCGTCGAACACTTCGTCGGCGTAGTCGAAGGCCAGGCTCAGGCGGCCGTTGCGGTCCTGGTCGGTGTGCAGTTGCAGGTCGAACTTGGCCTGGCGGCTGTGCCAGGGCAGCTCTTCGGCCAACAGGCCCGGCAAGCGGCGCAGGGCGCCGAGGTCGCGCTGCTGGTGGTTGAACAGCACTTGGAACAGACCCTGTTCGCGCGCTTGCGGGAAGGCTTCCAGCAGTTGCTCGAAGGGCAAATCCTGATGGGCCTGGGCGCCCAGCGCGGCCGTGCGGGTGGCGGCCAGCAAGTCACTGAACGGCAGGCGCGAGTCGATCTCGGCGCGCATCACCAGCGTATTGATGAAAAAGCCGACCAGGCCCTGGGTTTCCTGGCGCAGGCGGTTGGCGTTGGGCACGCCCACGCGGATATCGCGCTGGCCGCTGTAGCGGTGCAACAGGCTCTGGAACGCCGCCAGCAACAGCATGAACGGGGTTGCCTCATGCGCCTGGGCGGTCTGGCAAATTGCCTGGCTGAGCTCGTTGCTCAGGCGCACGTTGTGGCGGGCGGCGCTGTGGCGTTGCTGCGCCACGCGCGGGTGGTCGGTGGTTAAGCTCAGCGCCGGGTGTTCATCGCCAAGCTGCTGTTTCCAGTAGGCCAGTTGGCGCTCGCCCTCGCCTTGCGCCAGCCATTGGCGCTGCCAACTGCCGTAGTCGGCGTATCGCAGGGCCAGGGGCGGCAGCTCAAGGGTCTGGCCCTGGGACGCGGCGGCGTACAGGCGGGCGAACTCGTCCAGCAGCACTGTCAGCGACCAGCCATCGGCAATGATGTGGTGCATCGTCACCAGCAACTGGTGGTCTTCGTCATCCAGGCGCACCAGGGTTACCCACAGCAGCGGGCCGTTTTCCAGGTCGAACTGGGTGTGGGCCTCGTCTTCGCGGATCTGCGCCGCGCGGGCTTCCCGCTCGGCGGCAGGCAGGTCGCGCAGGTCGATCAGTTGCAGGTCAAATTCAACCTGGGCCTCGACCCGCTGCAAGGCTTGGCCGTCGCGCTCGAAGAACCGTGTACGCAGGGCTTCGTGACGCTGGATCAGTTGCGCAAAGGTGGTGCGCACGGCGTTCTCGTCCAGCTCGCCACGCAAGCGCAGGCCACCCGGGAGGGTGTAGGCGCTGCTGTGCGGGTCCAGTTGCCAGGTGATCCACAAGCGGTTCTGTGCCAGGGACTGCGGCACGTCCTCACCGCGAGGCAACGCGTGAATCGCGCCCTGGGCGGTGCCGCCGTCTTGTTGCAGTTGCGCGATACGCGCGGCGAAAGCGGCCAGGGTCGGCGCTTCAAACAGCAGGCGCAGGTTGAGCTCTAGGCCCAGGGTTTCACGCAGGCGCGCAACGACTTGGGTGGCGCTGATGGAGTTGCCGCCGAGCAAGAAGAAGTGGTCGTCGGCGGCCACCTCGGCCACCTGCAGGTGTTCGCGCCAGATCGCGGCGATCTGCTGCTGCAACGCCGACGTCAATACCGCCTCGTCCGCCCGGGCCTGGGTGCTGGGGAATTGCGCGTAGCTATCCAGGCTGCCCTCGGCATGGCGCGTGCGGCAGGCGGATCGCTGCACTTTGCCGCTGGAGGTTTTGGGCAGGCCGCCCGGGTTGAGCAACACCACCACGCTGGGCGCCTCTTGATAAGCCTCGGCCACGGCTTGGCGAATGGCCTTGATCAGCGCTTCGGGCGGCAGGATTTTCTGCACGCTGCGGCTGATTTCGGCGGCGATGCCGATGCCGTCCAAACCGTTGTCGTCCACGGCAAACGCCGCCACCCGGCCTTTGCGCACCACTTCCACTTCGCGCTCGATGGTCTGTTCGATGTCTTGCGGGTACAGGTTGTGGCCGCGCACGATCAGCAGGTCTTTGAGGCGTCCGGTGATGAACACTTCGCCGTCACGTATGAACCCCAAGTCGCCGGTGCGCAACCAGGTACGGCCCTGGTGCTGCACGAACGTCTTGGCCGTGGCCTCGGGGTTGCGCCAGTAGCCATGGGCGATGCTCGGGCCGCTGGCCCAGAGTTCACCGACGGCGTTGTCGTCCAGCTCGCCAAGCGTGTGCGGGTCGGCGATCAGCACCGCGTGTTCGGGCTGGCTCGTGCCGCAGCTCATGATCGCGCTGCCCTGCCCGGGCTCTGCACGGTTGGCGGCCAGCGCCTGTTCGTCCAGGCGCAGCGCCGGGATGCCCTGGCCACAGGTGCCGCCCGCCACAAACAGGGTGGCTTCGGCCAGGCCGTAGGAGGCGAAGAAGGCATTTGAAGTAAAACCACAGGCGGCGAATTTGTCGGCGAAGCGCTCCAGGGTGTCGAGGCGGATCGGCTCGGAGCCGGAATAGGCCACGCGCCACCGGCTCAGGTCCAGGCGCTCCAGCGCCGAGTCGCTGACACGCTCGCTGCACAGGCGGTAGGCGAAGTCCGGCCCGCCGCTGATGGTGCCGCCGTATTGGCTGATCGCTTCCAGCCAGCGCAGCGGGCGGCCGAGGAAATACGCAGGCGACATCAACACGCACGGCACGCCGCTGAAGATCGGTTGCAACAGGCCGCCGATCAGGCCCATGTCGTGGTACAGCGGCAACCAGCTGACGATCACGTCATCGGGGTTCAGGTCGATGCCAAAGCCGCGCCGGATCAGCACTTCGTTGGCCACCAGGTTGCCGTGGGTGACTTGCACGCCCTTGGGCAGCGCGGTGGAGCCGGAGGTGTATTGCAAAAAGGCGATGTCGTCATCGACCAGCACCGGGGCCACCCACTGGGGCGCGATGTCGGCGCTCAGGGTGTCGACACACAGCAACGGCGGCGCGTTGTCGATCTGGGCCAGCGCATCGCCCAGGCTGGCGGTGGTCAGCAACAGGCGCGGCTCGGCATCCTGCAGGATCGACAACAGACGCTCCTGGTGATGGCGACGGGTGGACTCGGGCGGGTACGCCGGCACGGCGATGACCCCGGCGTACAGGCAACCAAAAAACGCCGCGACGTAGTCCGCCCCGCTGGGGAACAACAGCACCGCACGGTCGCCCTGCACCGCGTGGGCCTGCAAGGCGGCGGCAATGGTGCGGGCTCGCAGGTCCAGGTCGCGGTAGCTGAGGGTGACTGACAGCGCGTCGGTTTCGGCAAGAAAACGCAAGGCCAGTTGGTCCGGGGTTTGCGCGGCGCGACGTTGAAGGGACTCGGCCAGGGTGCGGGGAAGTTCGAAGGCGTCCATCGTGGGGTTCCTGCCAGAAATCGGCTTGCTGGAAAATCGGGAATGAGGGAGGGCTGTTTTCAGCCGGCGGCGTGGGCCGGTTGCCGCGCCGCGCCATTGCGCAAGCGGGCCAGGTGTTCGTCGGCGTAACGCCTGAGGCAACGCAGCACGGCGGTTTCGTGCTGCATGAGGAAGAAGTGGTGGCCGTCGAACATGTCCAGGGAAAAACCGCTGGCGGTGTCGTCCTGCCAGTCCAGCAGTTGCTCGGCGCGCACGCTGTCCTGCTTGCCGCCGAATACGTGGATCGGCAGGCCCAGCGGCTCGCGTCGGCCGTACTGGAAACTGCCGCAGAGCAGGAAGTCGGCGCGCAGGACCGGCAGCATCAAGGCCATCAGTTCGGGGTCGGCCAGCGCCGCTTCCGGGGTGCCCTTGAGTTCGCGCAGGCGGGCGATCAACTCGGCGTCGGTTTTCTCGACGGCGTACTCGCTCACATCACGCCGCGCCGGGCCTGCAGTGCCGGAGGCGAACAGCGCGAGCGGCGCAGGCAAGTGGCGTTGGCGCAGGGCGTGGGCCAGTTCAAAGGCGAGCAGGCCGCCCAAGCTGTGACCGAACAGTGCGTAGGGGCCGTCCAGCTCCGTGCTGATTTCGTCGGCCAGTTGCGCGGCCAGGCGGCGGATGTCGCGTTGCAGTGGCTCGTCCATGCGCATGCCACGGCCCGGCAACTCCAGCGGGCGCACCTGCAACCAGTCGGGCAAGGCCTTGCGCCAGCGGCTGTAGACCATGGCGCTGGCGCCCGAATAAGGCAGGCAAAACAGGCGTAATCGAGTCGGCGTGCTCATCTGAAACCCACCCCGTTCACACGATAAAACCCCCATTGTCTGTTCCCCTCGGCGCTGGTCCTTGGCCGGTTGGCTAACTGGCCTGTCACCCATGAGAACGGATGGCCGCGGCAAATAATTAGTCCGGCCAGACGCCGCTCACCCCCTCACTAAAAGGCATAGGATTAGTTCGTCTTCTCATTTGACAATCATTATCATTCAGCATAATTTGTTGCCCGATGTGTAGGAGGCCTCAGCACGGACGCCCTCCCCCAACCCTCTTGCGACAAGGTGATTTCCATGACGGAACCAGTATCCACAGGCAGGTGCGACTCACCACTTCTCCAGGCATTTGTCGACAATCGGTTGATTCTGGTGAAGATCGCGGCACGTATTACCGGTTGCCGCTCCCGCGCCGAAGACGTTGTGCAGGACGCCTACTTCCGGCTGCAATCGGCGCCGACCATCACGTCGTCGTTCAAGGCGCAACTGAGCTACCTGTTCCAAATCGTGCGTAACCTGGCCATCGATCACTACCGCAAGCAGGCGCTGGAACTCAAGTATTCGGGCCCGGAGGAAGAAGGCTTGAACGTGGTGATTCACGGTGCGTCGCCGGAAGCGTCCCACATCAATTTCAATACGCTGGAAAACATCGCGCAGGCGCTGACCGAGCTGCCCCAGCGAACCCGGTATGCCTTTGAGATGTACCGGCTGCACGGCGTGCCGCAAAAGGACATCGCCAAGGAATTGGGCGTGTCACCGACCCTGGTCAACTTCATGATCCGCGATGCGCTGGTGCACTGCCGCAAGGTGTCGGGCAGCCAGAGCGATACGTTTGCCCGGCGCGTCTGACGCCGTGTCGCCGGGGAGCGGGAACCCCGCTCCCACCGCCCCCTAGACCAACCCGCACCGATCAAAAAAACGCTCGCGCCCCAGCACCATCAGTGCGGCGCGCTTGTGCGGGAAGTCGAACTCTTTTTCACAGTGAAAACACTGGTTCTGCAGGTGGCCGATCATCCGGGCGTTATCGGCGCGCGGCTCGGCCACCACGTGCTGGGTGCGCGGGTCGTCCAGAAACAGGTAGTGCACCAGCGCCGAAAGCCAGCTGGCGACTTTGTGCGGGCCACGGTGATGCTCCTCGCCCACCAGCATGTGAATGCCGCGGTCGTAGTCTTCCACCGCGTAGAACGGTGCGATGCGGTCTTCCTTGGCCCAGTAGGCCTCGAAATAAGCGAAGGGCTCGTCGTCGAAGCAGCCGATGAGCGTCAGGGTGTGCGGGTCGGCGTGCAGTTTTTCCAGGTACTCGCGGTGCTGTTCCAGGCTGCCGGTTTCCTGCCAGAAGCTGGCCACGCGCGCGCTGTTCTGCCAGCGGTTGAAGCGGGCCAGGTCGACCTCGACCTCGACGGTGCGCAGCGACACCCAGGCGTTCAACCGCGCATCGAAGCGTCGATACACTTCGCCCTGCGGTTTGGGCGGGCGGGCCGGATGGCGTTTGCCCGCGCTGATGATCATCTGTTGCGGGTAGCTGGCGCCCGGCACCGCTCCCAGCCAGGGCTGGGGCAATTGCCAAAAGGTGGTGCGCTCGCAATAAAACTCGCCAGCGGTGCCGGTGTGCCTCAACAGGCCGTTGCGCAGGGCTTCATCGGGTGCATGTTCCAGTTGCCAGACCAGGCGCTGGCGTTCCGGCTCGCGGGAAAACAGCCAGTAACAGGCGGCCCACACCGCACGCACCGGCGGTACGCCGCTGGCGTCCTGCAGGTGCACGCGCAGCGCGTCGCCCCGCTCGAGGCGCAGGCGAATCAACGGCTGGTCGCCCAGGCTCAGGCTCAAGTGGCTGTCGGTTTCATCGGCGTTCAGGTGCGGCCCTGCGGGCAGGGGCAGGCCGGTACGGTGGTTCGCAGTGGGCATGGCATAGGCTCAAGGTGGCTCGGCAGTTCAACAAGTGACGTGAACCGGCGCGCAAAATTTAGCCCTCAGGGCACCGGCACCACGTCGATGCGGTAAGGCTCGAAGAGCTTGAGCAACTCGCCGTTGTCGCGCAGCTGTGTGATCAGCGCCGCGAACGCCGCCCCGCTGATCGGCGCCTTGGGCCGCAGCAAGGCGTAGTGGTGGTAGATCTGGTCGATGCGCTCCGACACCAGGAACTGGTCGGCCATGTCGGCGTTGCGCACCAGGAAATCGCTGAGGTAGGACCGCGTCACCAGGGCAATATCGGCCCGCCCCCGGGCGACCATCAGCAGGTTGCTGTCGTGGGAATACGTGAGCGTGGCGTGAAAACGCTCGGCCATGTACTTGGGGTCGGGATTGAAGTTGGCGAACGCGTAGTGATACCCGCTGAACACCGCCAGGCGCTTGCCGCCCAGGTCGGCGAAGTAGGTTTGATCGCGCCCGGGTTCACGCTGGGCGACAAAGATCTCGGCGTCTTCCAGGCCCAGGTCCACCGCGACATGCGGGACGTCCTGCCAGCCCCACTTGGGGTTTTCGAAGATCGCCATGTCGATGCGACCTTGTTGCAGGTCGCGAAAACGCCGGGGGATGGAGGTGGGCACCAGCACGAACCGGTAGTCGCTCTGCAGCCCGTTCAAGGCGTCCACCAACTGCGGCAGCAGCCCGGTGTCGGCGCCCTGCTCCGGGCGCACGGTGTAGGGCGGAAAATGCGCCGCCCCCACCCTTACCACTTGCGCGGCCCAGGCCGGCAGTTGCCACAGTGCGCCCAGCACCACGATTGAAAAGCCTGCTGCCAGCCGCCAGGTCGAACCCATCAAGGCACACACCGTCAAAATTGAATGTCGATAAGCTAGGCGTTTTTGTCGGACGAAACAACGTCACGCCGCACAATTAACCGCTGGCATGGCCGGGCGAGTCGGCCTTGAGCACCATCAGCAAGGCTTCGTCCGCCAGTTGCTCCAGGGTCAGGCTGCCCTCGGCGCGAAACCAGGTGGTGGTCCAGGACAAGGCACCGGTCAGAAAACGCCGGGTGACAAACACATCGCCCTTGATGTAACCGGCGTCTTTGGCTTCCCCCAGCACCTGCAACCAGATCTGCTCGTACACATCGCGCAGGGCCAGCACCTGGGCCTGGCCGCTGGCCGACAACGAGCGCCACTCGTACACCAACACCGCCATCGCCTCGCCGGTGCCGCCCATGATCGACTGCAATTCGCAGCGGATCAGCGCCAGCACCCGCTCGCGCACATCGCGGGCTTCGGCCAGGGAAGCGCGCATGAGCGCGGTGTTGTAGTGGATGGTTTCTTCCATCACTGCGCGCAGGATGTCGTCCTTGCTCTTGAAGTGATGAAAAATGCTGCCGGACTGGATCCCCACCGCACTGGCCAGGTCGCGCACGGTGGTGCGTTCAAAGCCCTGGTTGCGAAACAGGTGGGCCGCCGTTTGCAGCAGCTTGCCCCGGGCACTGTCGGGGTCGATCAACTGGCCATCGTCTACCATGGTGCGCATCACCCGCCGGGCTTTTTGCTCATCCATGCCGCTCTCCTTAACTTGTGCTGACGTGTTGGACGGCAATTTAGGCCCAGGCGGCCACCCAAGCAAGCGCTTGGGTAAAAGAGACCGGCGGCGTTTACAGACCAAGCGCTTGCTTGGTAGTCTCGCCACAGCCTTTTGCGCAAGGATTTCGCATGACAGACACGGTTCGTATCGGCTGCGCCAGCGCCTTCTGGGGCGACACCTCTACCGCCGCCGCCCAGCTGGTGCACGGCGGCGCGCTGGACTACCTGGTGTTCGACTACCTGGCGGAAGTCACGCTCTCGATCCTCGCCGGGGCCCGCCTGAAAGACCCCGGTGCCGGATACGCCCATGACTTTGTCGACGTGCTCAGCCCGCTGTTGGCCGACATCCACCGCCAAGGCCTGCGTGTGATCAGCAATGCCGGCGGTATGCACCCGCAAGCCTGCGCCGCAGCCTTGCAGGCGGCCTGCGACAGCACCGGTGTACCGTTGAAAATCGCCGTGTTGCTGGGCGATGACCTGCACCCCCAACTCGCCACCCTTACGGCCCCCGAGCTCCCGCCTCACTGTGTGTCGGCCAATGCCTACCTCGGCGCGCCGGGCATTGTCGAAGCGCTGAGGCTGGGCGCCGATATCGTGATCACTGGCCGCGTGGTGGACAGCGCCGTGGTCAGCGCGGCGCTGGTGCATGAATTCGGCTGGGGCTGGCACGACTACGACCACTTGGCCCAGGCCGCATTGGCCGGGCACATTATCGAATGCGGCGCCCAGTGCACCGGCGGTAATTTCACCGACTGGCGCGACGTGCCCGACTACGAACACATGGGCTTTCCCATCGTTGAAGTCGACGCCAGTGGCACGTTCACCGTGTGCAAGGTCCAGGGCAGCGGCGGGCTGATCAGCCCTCTGAGCGTGGCCGAGCAACTGCTGTATGAAATCGGCGACCCACGCGCGTATGTACTGCCCGACGTGATCTGCGACTTCAGCCATGTCACGCTCGCCCCCTGTGGCCACAACCGCGTGCGCCTGCAAGGCGCCAAGGGTTTGCCGCCCACCGACCAGTACAAGGTCAGCGCCACTTGCCTGGACGGGTTTCGCTGCACCGCCAGTTGCCTGATCGCCGGGATCGATGCGCAGGCCAAGGCCGAACGGGTCAGCCAGGCACTCATCAACAAAACCAGCGAGCTGCTGCAACTGCGCGGTTGGGCGCCCTACACCGAGGTGAACATCGAACTGCTGGGCAGTGAGGCCACCTACGGCGCCCACGCGCAGCGCCGCGACTGCCGCGAGGTGGTGATGCACGTCGCGGTGCGCCACTCGGACAAAAACGCGCTGGCGCTGTTCGCCCGGGAAATCGCCGGGGCCGCCACCGGCATGGCACCGGGGTTGACCGGCATGGTCGGCGGCCGGCCTGCGGTGTCACCGTTGATTCGGCTGTTCTCGTTTTTGGTCGACAAACATACCTGCGCGCTAACCGTGGACTTCGAGGGCACACAGCACGCGTGCCCGTTGCCGACAGGCACCGCCCTGGAACTGCCCCGCGCCCCGCTCGACCCGCCCAAGCCCCAAGGCCGCGCCGACGCCAGCGTGGCCCTGGTGAAACTGGCCGTGGCCCGGGCGGGCGACAAGGGCAACCACAGCAATATCGGGGTGATCGCCCGCCATCCCGATTACCTGCCCTGGATCGCCGAGGCGCTGACCCCCGAGGTGATCGTGGACTGGATGCGCCATGTGCTCGACCCCGTTCACGGGCGCGTCGAGCGCTGGTATTTGCCGGGCAGCCACAGCCTGAATTTTTTGCTCGAAAACGCCCTCGGCGGCGGCGGCATGGCCAGCCTGCGCAGCGACCCGCAAGGCAAGGCCCTTGCCCAGCAGTTGCTGGAGATCCCGATTGCCGTGCCGCAAGACCTTGCCGATCAACTGACCTAAAGGACCGCCACCGTGGCCTTCGCCTCTGAACTGGATGTGCACAGCGCGCAATTTGCCCGCAACCGCGAGGCGATGCTCAAGGGCATCGAACACCTGCGCCAGCTGGAACAGACCCTGCTCGACAAGGCCGCGCAGGCCAAGGCCCGCTTTGAACAGCGTGGGCAACTGCTGCCACGCGAGCGCCTTGATTTACTGCTTGACCCCGGCGCGCCCTTTCTCGAACTGGCGAGCCTGGCCGGTTACAAACTGCACGACGACAAGGACGGCAGCGCCGCCGGGGGCGGGCTGATCGCAGGCATCGGCTATGTCAGTGGCGTGCGTGTGCTGGTGGTGGTCAACAACAGTGCGATCAAGGGCGGGACCATTTCGCCCTCGGGCCTTAAAAAAACCCTGCGCCTGCAACAGATCGCCCTGGAAAACAAATTGCCGGTGCTGACGCTGGCAGAAAGCGGCGGGGCCAACCTCAACTATGCAGCCGAGATTTTTGTAGAAGGCGCGCGCTGCTTTGCCAATCAGGCGCGCCTGTCAGCCCTGGGGTTGCCGCAGATCACCGTGGTGCACGGCTCGGCCACGGCGGGCGGGGCGTACCAACCGGGGTTGTCGGACTACGTGGTGGTGGTGCGCGGCAAGGCCCGGCTGTTTCTCGCCGGGCCCCCGCTGCTCAAGGCCGCCACCGGCGAGGTGGCCACCGAGGAAGCGCTGGGCGGCGCCCAAATGCATGCCCAAGTGGCCGGCACCGCCGAATATCTGGCCGAAGACGACGCCGACGGGGTGCGCATCGCCCGCGAGATTGTCAGCCTGTTGCCCTGGAACGAGCGCCTGCCGGTGACGCCCGCGCCGCGCTACGCCGAACCGCTGCATGCCATTGAAGAACTGCTGGGGCTGATCCCCGAAGACCCGAAAAAACCCTATGACGTGCGCGAGATCATCGCCCGCCTGGCGGACGGGTCGCGCTTTCTGGCGTTCAAGGACGCGTTCGACCCGCACACCGTCTGCGGCCACCTGCACATCCAGGGCCGGGCCTGTGGCCTGATCGGCAACAACGGCCCCATCACGCCCCAAGGCGCGAGTAAGGCGGCGCAGTTTATCCAGCTGTGCGACCAGAGCCGCACACCCTTGCTGTTTTTGCACAACACCACAGGCTTCATGGTGGGCACCGAAGCGGAACGCCAAGGCGTGATCAAGCATGGCGCCAAGCTGATCCAGGCGGTGGCCAATGCCCGGGTGCCTAAACTCACGCTGGTGGTGGGCGGCTCCTACGGCGCTGGCAACTATGCGATGTGCGGTCGCGGGCTGGACCCGCGCTTTATCTTTGCCTGGCCCAACAGCCGCACTGCGGTGATGGGCGGCGCGCAGGCGGGCAAGGTGCTGCGGATCGTCACCGAAGCCCGGCAACTCAAGGACGGCATCCCCCCCGATCCGGCAATGCTCGACCAGTTGGAACAGGCCACCGCGCAACAACTCGACAGCCAGTCCACTGCGCTCTACAGCACCGCCAACCTGTGGGACGACGGGCTGATAGACCCCCGCGACACCCGCACCTTGCTCAGCTTTTTGCTGGACATCTGCCACGAGGCCGAGGTGCGGCAACTGCACCCCAACAGTTTTGGCGTGGCGCGGTTTTAACGACCAGGAGAACAATAAAAATGATCTTCACCCCGGAACACGAAGCCCTGTGCCGCACCGTCCACCGCTTTGTCGAGCACGAGATCAACCCCCACGTGGATGAATGGGAAAAGGCCGGGCACTTTCCCATCCACGCGGTTTTTCGCCGGGCGGGCGAACTGGGCCTGCTGGGCATCAGCAAACCCGCACAGTTCGGCGGCATGGGCCTGGACTACAGCTACGCGATCGTGGCCGCCGAAGCGTTCGGCGCCATCCATTGCGGCGGCATTCCCATGTCCATCGGGGTGCAGACCGACATGTGCACCCCCGCCCTCGCCCGCTTTGGCGGCGATGCGTTGCGCGAGGAGTTCCTGCGCCCGGCTATCAGCGGCGAGCACGTGGGCTGCGTGGGCGTCTCGGAACCCGGCGCGGGCTCCGATGTGGCGGGGCTCAAGACGTTCGCCCGCAAGGACGGCGACGACTACGTGATCAACGGCAACAAGATGTGGATCACCAACTCGCCCAGCGCCGACTTCATGTGCCTGCTGGCCAACACCTCCGACGACAAACCGCACCTCAACAAGTCGCTGATCATGGTGCCCATGAACACACCCGGCATCAGCCTTGGCGCGCCGCTGGAAAAACTCGGCATGCACAGCTCGCAGACCGCGCAGGTGTTTTTCGACGACGTGCGCGTGCCCCAGCGCAACCGCATCGGCCAGGAAGGCGCCGGGTTCATGATGCAAATGCTGCAGTTTCAGGAAGAACGGCTGTTTGGCGCGGCCAACATGATCAAGGGCCTGGAGCACTGCATCGACAGCACCATCGCCTACTGCAAAGAGCGCAGGACCTTCGGCCATGCGCTGATCGACAACCAGGTGATTCACTTTCGCCTGGCGGAACTGGCCACGGAAATCGAGTGCCTGCGGGCGCTGGTCTACCAGGCCACCGAGCAGTACATCAACGGCCAGGACGTGACGCGGCTGGCCTCCATGGCCAAGCTCAAGGCCGGGCGCCTGGGCCGCGAGGTCAGCGACAGCTGCCTGCAATACTGGGGCGGCATGGGCTTTATGTGGGACAACCCGGTGGCCCGTGCCTATCGGGACATGCGGCTGGTGTCGATCGGCGGCGGCGCCGACGAAATCATGCTGGGCATCCTGTGCAAACTGATGGGCACGTTGCCGGGGAAAACGCCATGAATACCGTGCTGCAAGAAGCGCATAACGGCGTGCTGCACCTCACCCTCAACCGCCCGCAGCACCGTAATGCGATGAACCGGCAGATGGTCGACGAACTGCGCACCGCACTGGCACAGATAGACAGCCAGGTGCGCGCCGTGGTGATCAGCGGCGCGGGCGGGCATTTTTGCGCGGGCGGCGATGTGAGCGACCTGCGCCAGGCGGACTCCGCCGAGGCCCTGCGGGAACTGAACCGCACATTCGGCCATTTGTTGCAGGAGGTGCAAGCGCTGGCGCAGGTGGTGATTGTGGTGGTGCAAGGCGCGGTACTGGGCGGCGGCCTGGGCCTGGTGTGCGTCAGTGATATGGCGATGGCCGACCACCAGGCGCAGTTCGGTTTGCCGGAAACCAGCCTGGGGCTGCTGCCCGCGCAAATCGCGCCGTTTGTGGTGCAGCGCATCGGCTTGACCCAGGCTCGGCGGCTGGCGCTGACCGCCGCACGGTTCGACGGCGTCGAGGCCCAGCGTCTGGGCCTGGTGCACTGGGTGGAGCGTGACCCGCAGGCCCTGGCAGAGCGGCTGGATGAGGTATTGAGCCAGGTGCTGCGCTGTGCGCCAACGGCCAATGCACGCACCAAGGCGCTGCTGCTGGCCAGTGTCGAACAGCCGCTGGACGCCTTGCTGGACCGGGCTGCCGAGGCATTCGCCGAGGCCGTCACCGGGGCAGAAGGCGTCGAAGGCACCCAGGCGTTTGTGCAAAAACGCACACCGCTGTGGCAACGCACGTGACCGTGATCAAGCTCCACCGCCCCGAACACTTCAAGGGATAACCCATGCCCGCCTTCAGCAAAATCCTGATCGCCAACCGTGGCGAAATCGCCTGCCGTATCCAGCGCACGGCCCAGGCCCTGGGCTACCGCACCGTGGCGGTGTACAGCGACGCCGACGCCAACGCCCTGCATGTGCAGATGGCCGACGAGGCGGTGGCCATCGGCCCGTCCCCGGCCCAGCAGTCGTACCTGCACATTCCCGCCCTGCTTGAAGCAGCACGCCGCACCGGGGCCGACGCGATTCACCCAGGCTACGGCTTTCTTTCGGAAAACCCCGATTTCGCCCGCGCCTGCCAGCAAGCGGGCCGGGTGTTTATCGGCCCGACGCCCGAGGCCATCGAACTGATGGGCAGCAAGCGCCGGTCCAAAATCGCTATGTTGCAAGCAGGCGTACCCTGCATTGCCGGTTATCAAGGGGCTGACCAGGACGACGCCACCCTGCAACAGCAGGCCGAGCGCATCGGCTACCCGCTGATGATCAAGGCCAGTGCCGGCGGCGGCGGCCGGGGCATGCGCCTGGTGCGTGGCGCCGACGAGTTGCTGGAGCAGTTGCGCAGTGCCCGCTCCGAAGCGCTGAACGCTTTTGGCAGCGCCGAGCTGATCCTGGAACAGGCGTTGATCAACCCGCGCCACGTCGAGATCCAACTGTTTGGCGACACCCACGGCCAGCTGATTTACCTGGGTGAACGCGATTGCTCGGTTCAGCGTCGCCATCAGAAAGTCATCGAGGAAGCGCCCTGCCCGGTGATGACGCCCGCGCTGCGCCAGGCCATGGGCGAGGCGGCCCTGAAGGCCGGGCGGGCGGTGAATTACGTCGGCGCGGGCACCGTGGAGTTTTTGCTGGATGCCCACGGCCGATTTTACTTTTTGGAGATGAACACCCGCCTGCAGGTGGAGCACCCGGTCACCGAGCTGATCACCGGCCTGGACCTGGTGGCCTGGCAACTGCACGTTGCCGCGGGCGAGCCCCTGCCCTTGCGTCAGGAACAGGTCACCCTTAGCGGCCACGCCATGCAAGTACGCCTGTACGCCGAAGACCCGGCGCAAGGCTTTTTGCCGCAAACCGGTGACGTGCTGCGCTGGCAGCCGCCCGCCCACGTACGGGTGGACCATGGCGTGAGCGAAGGCCAGCCGGTCAGCCCGTTCTATGACCCGATGCTGGGCAAGCTCATCGCCCATGGCGCCACCCGCGAAGAGGCGCGGCGCAAATTGCTGCGCGCGGTGCAAGACTGCGTGCTGCTGGGCGTGCGCAGCAACCAGGCCTTGCTCGCCGACCTGCTGCGCCACCCCCAATTTGCCTCCGGTGAGTTCGGCACCGGCTTGATGGCCGAACACTTCAGCGAAATAGCCGCCGCCCGGGTCACCGACGAAGAACTGGCGATTGCGGCCGCGCTGTTTTACCAGCGCGACGCCCGGGCCCATGGCGGTTTGACGGGCTGGCGCAACACCGCAAGCGTGCCGTGGGCCTGCCGGTTGGCGGTGGGTGACGAGGTGCACAGCGTCACCCTGGATCCCGGCTTGCACGTGCAGGCGCACGACGGCGACGCCACCGTCATCGTCAACGGCATCCGCCGCCGCCTCCCCTATCACCTGGACGGCCCGCGGCTGTGGCTGCGCGGTTTATGCATCACCCAGCACACGCAAGCCACCGCCCCGCACGAAACCCAGGCCTGCGACGGGCAGGTCAAGGCGCCGATGGACGGCGCCATTGTGGAGCTACGGGTTCACACCGGCGAGGCGGTCAGCCAGGGCCAGCTGTTGCTGGTGCTCGAAGCGATGAAAATGGAGCATCCGCTCAAGGCGGGCCTCAGTGGCGTGGTCAAGCGCATCCACGTGGCGGCGGGCGATCAGGTAAAAAATCGTCAGATTTTGCTGGAGATCGAGTAAAGCGCTGGGCGGAACTACCTGACTTGGCTACGCTCTACCCCCAATCAGGACGGGAAGAGTACGGGAACCTGCGATGCCTCATTGGCTGATTATTGACCTTGAAGCCACAACGGATGAAGGCGGCTGGCCCGTGACCGAGATGGAAGTCATCGAAATCGGCGCCAGCCTGGTGAACCGCCAGGGCCGCGAACTGGACCATTTTCAGCGGTTCGTGCGGCCCGTGCGTCGCCCGTTGCTGACGCCGTTCTGCCGCCAGCTCACCCATATCCAGCAAGCCAATATCGACAGCGCCGCGCCCTTGATCGAGGTGTGGCCGCTGTTCGAGCGCTGGCTGGCCCAGCACCAGGCCAGGCTGGAGGGCTGGGCCAGTTGGGGCGACTACGACCGCCAGCAGCTGGAGCAGGAATGGCAGCGCCACGGCCTGACCAGCCTGTTGGGCAACACCCCCCATGTGAACCTCAAGCAACGCTTCGCCAAGGCCCGCCGCCTGGACCGGCCGACCGGCCTCAATGGCGCGCTGCAACTGGCCGGCATGCAGTTCCATGGCCAGCAGCACCGGGCGCTGGAAGACGCGCGCAATACCGCGCGGCTGCTGCCGTTGATTTTGCCCGCGTAGAAGGCATACTGGCCGACCTTTCCAGACCCTTTTTTTGAGGATTCGCCCATGTTCAAAGTCAACGAGTACTTCGACGGCACCGTCAAGTCGATCGCTTTCGGCACTGCCGAAGGCCCGGCGACCCTCGGCGTCATGGCCCCGGGTGAATACGAATTCGGCACCGCCCAGCGTGAAATCATGCACGTGGTGTCGGGCGCGCTGAGCGTCAAGCTGCCTGGCAGCGACAGCTACGAAACCTTCGCCGCCGGCACCCAGTTCAATGTTCCAGCCAACAGCAAGTTCCAGTTGAAGGTAGCGGTAGACACCGCGTACCTGTGCGAATACCGCGGCTGAGTTTCAAGCGCCGCACACAACAATGCCCGTCTCCTGGACGGGCATTGTGCATTCAAGGGCCGGTTATTCCAGCACGGTCACCGGCATGCCGACGTCGAGCCGGCCCAGGCCGTCGTTGACCAGGTTCTGGCCGAACATCACGTCGCCGTCCTGTTCGCGGTAGGTCTTGAGGGTGGCCAGGGGCTCGCGGTCGGGGCTGCGCTGGCCGCTGGCCGGGTCGATGGTGGTGAGGATGCAACGCGAGCAGGACTTGACCACCCGAAACTCGACCTCGCCGATGCGCACGCGCTTCCAGCTGTCCTCGGCAAACGGCGCACTGCCCTCGATCACCAGGTTGGGGCGAAAACGCAGCATTTCCATGGGGCGGCCGATGCGCTGCGACAGGTCGTCCAGGGACGCCTGGCCGATGAGCAGCAGCGGAAAGCCGTCGGCAAAGGCCACTTGATCATCGTCCCTGCCATACCCGGCCTCGGTGCTGCGCGCCCGCGCCAGTGGCACATGCACCAGGCGCGTGGGTTTGCCGATGAAATCGCTGACCCAGGCGGCGGCCGCGTCGCCCGCGTCGGGCACGCGCAGGGTGTCCCGCCAGATCGTCACACCGCGCAGCTCGGCGGCCTCGCCCGGCAACGGCACGTCGAGCGGCGCGGTGCCTGCGCCGCTTAAGGTCAGGCCGCCCGCACTGTTCCACAGCGCCGACAGCTGGCTCATTTTGGCCACGGCCCGCTGGGTGAGGAAACGCCCACTGGCCTCGTCCACCAGCATCCAGCGTCGATCCCCTTCCAGCCCGAGCTTGTCCAGCCCGGAATGTTGCAGGGCCTGACCCTGCCCGGATTTCAAAGGGTATCGATACAACGCGCTGAGACGGAGCATGGCCTGCCTTCCTGAGGTGATAAGGGCGTCACCCTAAGGTCAAGCGGGCACTTCGTCCAGTAGCAGACGTTGACGGACCACATCCACCAGTTTGTCGGGCTGGAATTTGGAGAGGAAGTTGTCGCAGCCGACCTTCTTGACCATCGAATCGTTGAAACTGCCCGACAGCGAGGTGTGCAGCACAACGTACAGCTCGCGCAGGCGCGGGTCGTTGCGGATCTCGGTGGTCAGGCGGTAGCCGTCCATCTCGGGCATTTCGGCGTCGGTGAAGATCATCAAGAGCTTGTCGGTCATGACCTGGCCGCTGTCGGCCCAGCTTTTGAGCAGGTTCAGGGCCTTGAGGCCATCACTGGCGACGTGCATTTTCACCCCCAGTTGGCCAAGGGTGTCGCGCAGTTGCGACAGGGCCACGTTGGAGTCATCCACCAGCAGCACTTCGCGGCCACGGGCGCGCTCCAGCACCGGGTCTTCGAGTTTTTCCCGGGACACCTTGGCGCTGTAGGGCACGATTTCGGCGAGGACTTTTTCTACGTCGATGATCTCCACCAACTGGTCATCGACCTTGCTGATGGCGGTGAGGTAATGCTGGCGCCCGGCACTGGTGGGGGGCGGCAGGATGGCTTCCCAGTTCATGTTGACGATGCGGTCGACCCCGCCCACCAGGAACGCCTGCACCGAACGGTTGTACTCGGTGACGATGATGGTGCTGTTGGGGCCCGGCACCAACGGGCGCATGCCGATGGCTTGGGACAGGTCGATCACCGGCAAGGTCTGGCCCCGCAGGTTGACCACGCCACAGACAAACGGGTGACGCTGGGGCATCAGGGTCAGCTTGGGCAGTTGCAGCACTTCCTGGACCTTGAACACGTTGATCGCGAACAACTGCCGCCCGAACAGGCGGAACATGAGAATTTCCAGGCGATTCTCACCCACCAATTGCGTGCGTTGGTCTACCGTGTCGAGAATGCCGGCCATTAATGACTCCTGGAATGCGCTGAAGGATGAGCGACTGCTCAAGCAGGTTATCGGCGCCAAACGCCGGACCTTGACCCCGTTAAAATGCCATGTAAACGCATTGATGTCACACTGACATCATGCTTTACTGGCGCAGCCTTCGAGGCCCGCAACCGGTTACCCTCACGCGACAATCCAATCGTCGCGAGGTTCCCCTTTGTAAGGGATTCCCCTATGCGCGATCAGGTGCAACCTGATATTCGCAATATCTAATAGCCATTAATGTGACGCCATTCGCAGTTGCATGAATGGAGTCAGGCTTTTGTTCGCAGACGCACACCCACGCCCCATCGGCCTTTCAGGTAGTTATGCGGTGGCAACTGACGCTGTGCGATTGGCCCGCAATTTCCGGGGCTCGCGGTGCAATAGCCGTCATTTAAATAAACGTCCTACTGAAAAGTCAGAACGTGCCTACAGATCTTCGTCATATTTCAGCGGTAGTTTTACGCCATTCACCCGGCGCGACATCTCATCATCCAACCGTATGTTAGGGAGACTTGTGTGATGAACGACGGCAAAGAGTGGCAACATGCACTTCCCGAGTTTCTCCTTGAAGCCCAACGCCTGCTGACCAAGTCAGAAGAATGCTTGAACCACCTGCATTTGATCCGTAACGACAGCGACGCCATCGACTGCATGAAGACCAACCTGATCCTGCTCGCCGAGCGTGCAGAACCCCTGGCCCTGCGGGCGATCAGCGAGTTTTCCCGGCATGTGCACGACTTGATCCGCAATGCCGCCGACCCGGTCGAGTTGCATGACCAGGCGCTTGACGCATTGCATGCCTGCCTTACGTTGCTGGCGTGGCAATTGGAATTGATCGATATCAAAACCGGCGAGCTGCGCCTGGATGACAGCGAACAAGTGACATTGATCGAGACAGTTGCGCACCTGATCCCGCAACAGAACCTGGGTTATCAGTCGCCGCAGCATTTCCCTTATGCGTCCTGAGCCGTCTTAGTTAATACCCCCACTCGCGGCGCCGATGACGCACTTGTGCAAACACGCCGACGCTGTTCATGGGTGGCAATAGCCAGCCCCCCAACTTCAGCGATGTAACGTTTGCGTTTGTTTGAACTCGCCGACTGTTCTGCCGGGACACCTGCCTGATTCATCCTCCCCCTCGCACTCGGCACTAGGCGACCAACGGTCATAGTGGTGTTACTATGCGCCGCTCGAAGTCATCCAACTTCATGACGGTTATAAACGTGCAACGCGCTTTGTGTGATCAACGAATTCGCCCCGTGTAGCGTCGGAACCGAATCCGAATCATGATCCGAGAGCGCTTTTTCAGACAGAGCCCGATCAGCCGCCGTGACCGGTCTATCCGCAGCGAACATTCATTGGCTCCATCCGCTATGTACGCCAGCCTCAAGTCGCTCCTCGCCAAGTCCCTGTCCAACCGCAACACACGCTGGTTGACCCTCGGCCTGTGCCTGTGTTCGCTGTTGCTCAGCCTGGGCACTTGGGCTCGCGCCCTGCCGGTGCCGCTCACCTTGATGCTGCTGGACCTGCTGACCCTGTTGGTGGTGGGCCTGCAACAGTGGCGTTGGCGCAAAGCCATCAAGTTCCAGCCGCAGGAATTGGCCGACCGCCTGCTGCAAGTTCAGGAAAACGAGCGCCACCGCCTGAGCCGCGAGCTGCATGACGACATTGGCCAGCTGCTGACCGCCGCCAAGCTGCAAAGTGAATGGCTGATGCGGCGCATGCCGCCAGACTTGCAAGACCAGTGCGCCCTGCTGGGCAATACACTCAACGAAACCCTGGCCAAGGTGCGTGACGTGTCGGCCATCCTCAACCCACGGCAGCTGACGAGCCTGGGCCTGGAAGCGAGCCTGCGCGCGCACCTGCTCAAGACGCTGGAGAACACCCCCGTTCAATGGAGCCTGGAATGCCGCCAGAGCCTGACCGGCATTCCCGAAGAAATGGCCGTCGCCGCCTTTCGCATCACCCAGGAGGCGGTCACCAACATGCTTCGCCACGCCCAGGCGCGCAATTTGCGGGTATGCCTGCAACGCCTGCCCGAAGGCCTCTCGTTGTTGATCAGTGACGACGGCCTGGGCTTCTCGCCCGCCACCGACCCCGCCCTGGAAGGCCAGCGGGGCATGGCAGGCATGTCCGAGCGTATTGATCAGCTGGGGGGCACGCTGTCGGTCGATAGCCAACCCGGGCAAGGAACACGGATCGAAGCGCTTTTCCCCTGGGCGCCCCGCGCCCTCGAACGGGCCCGCGCGCCTAAGGTTATCGAGTGACCTGCACCTTACTTCTGGTCGATGACCACTCCCTGATCCGGGCTGGCGTGCGTGCGCTGGTCATGGATATTCCCGGTTACACCGTGGTCGGCGAGGCCAGTGACGGCGCGCAGCTGCTGGAGCAGTTCGCCGTGCTGCTGCCCGATATCGTCTTGCTCGACTTGTCGATGAAACACACCGGCGGCCTTGACGCGTTGCAACAGCTCAAACGCGCCCACCCCATGAGCAAAGTGCTGATCCTGTCGATGCACACCGACCCGCAACTGATCATGCGGGCGCTGGAATACGGTGCCCATGGCTACCTGCTCAAGGACACCACCGCCACCGAGCTGGAACACGCCTTGCTGGCCCTGAGCCACAACGAACGCTACCTGAGCCCGGCCATCGCCCATACCGTGATCAACCAGGCGCTGGTGCGCAACCTGGCCCCGGCGGCCACGCCGCCCAACAGCCACAACCTGACGGCGCGCCAATTGGAGATCCTGCGGTTGATCGTGCGTGGCAAATCCACCCGGGAAATCGCCAACGGCCTGGGGCTGAGCATCAAGACGGTGGAAGCCCACCGCTCGCAAATCATGAAGCGCTTGCAGATTTTCGACGTGGCGGGCCTGGTGTTATTCGCCGTGCGCGAGCAGATCATCAGCCTCGACGACTAACGGTGAACCCACCGGCAGGTGCACGCGCAGCGCCTTGGGCAGCGCTTCAAAGCGCAAATCGTCGCCTTGCAGCGGCTCGCCGTCGAGGTTGATGTACAAGCCTTCGGCCCGCTGGATCTCGACCCAAGGCAAGCGGGCCCGCACAAACATGTTGTCCAGGCCCCAGCCATCGGCCATCAGGTTGCGCAACGTACCCACCACTTCCTGTGGCGCGGGCAGGATGCTCACCTCCAGTAGCCCGTCATCGGCCAGCGCCTCGGGGCACAACACATGCCCCCCGCCCGCCTGGCGACCGTTACCGATCCCCAGCGCGAGCAATTCGCCGCGCCAGTGAAAATCCGGGCCTTGCAGCTCGGCATAGGCGGCGCGCAACTCACTGAAACGGGACAGCCCGGTGAACAGGTACGCGGCGCCGCCCAAGACTTTTTTCAGGTCTTCGGAGGTGTTGGCAGTGACTTGGCTGCCAAAGCCGCCGGTGGCCATGTTGAGGAAGGTCTGGCCGCCCACATGGCCCAGGTCGATGGCGCGCGCGGGCACGTCCAGCAGCGCCAGCGCTTGAGCCGGTTCCAGCGGCACCCCGGCGGCACGGGCAAAGTCATTGGCGGTGCCCAGGGGCATCAGCACCAGGCTGGCGTCGGTCTTTGCCTCGGCCATGGCTTGTGCCACATCGCGCAACGTACCGTCACCGCCCCCGGCGATCAGGTGGGTGCAGCCATCGGCCAGCGCTTCGTTGACCAGGCGCTGCGCATCCCCGCCCTCCCACGTAACCCGCACGTCCAACGCCCAGCCTTGCTCGCGCCGGGCGTTCACAGCGGCACGCACGTCCTCATTCAAGGCTTGCTTGCCGTGAAGGATCAATAAGGCTTTGGGGGTGCTCATTGGGGTTCTCCTGGGTTTTATGGGTCCTGATGGATGTGGACCGTGGGCAGAGGAGAAAGTCTTGGGGCGTGCCAATAAATTGAGGGGTCAAACGGGAAACGACCGCTTAATGACTTATCGCCAGTATGCGCAACTAGTTGCGCACTGTTTTGTGGATAACCCTGTGCATACCTTTCTGCAAGCCACGTAAATAAAGGGCTGTAGAAGAGTGCGCAAGAACTTGCACAGTAGTGCGCAACTTCTTGCGCACTTTTTGAGGTTTCCGAGACTAAAAACAACATCAAGATACACAAAATATATTAAGTCTGTGTTCTATATAATAATTTACTATTCTGGCACGAAGCTTGATAGGAATCGGGGGTTCAACCGCAGTTTTCATCGCCACTCATTGCATGACACAGGAACAAGGGATGTTCGCGCCAGCCAACCAAACCCACTTCAGCCTGACCGTCGAAGGGCTCTCCCGCGACGTGCAGGTGTACACCCTCAACGGGCGCGAGGCGATCAGCCAGCCGTTTGC